>CBFGOU010000088.1:0-11627 GCA_965650445.1 uncultured Oxalobacteraceae bacterium
AGCACCACGTTGCGGCCTTTCGGGCCCAGGGTGACTTTAACGGCGTTGGCCAGAATGTTGACGCCTTCAACCATCTTGGCGCGCGCTGCGTCGCCGAATACTACATCTTTAGCTGCCATGTTTATGTTCTCCGTGAATTCTGTGGGGTTGTCCGTGGTGGCGCGTCAATTACTTGACCAGCACAGCCATGATGTCTTCTTCGCGCATCACCAGCAGCTCTTCGCCGTCGACCTTGACGGTCTGGCCCGAGTATTTGCCGAACAGGACGCGGTCGCCGACTTTCACTTCCAGCGCGCGCACCTGGCCGTTTTCCTGGACCTTGCCGTTGCCGACGGCAAGGATTTCGCCCTGGTCTGGTTTCTCGGCGGCTGCATCAGGAATGATCAGGCCGGATGCGGTTTTGGTTTCCTGGTCGAGACGCTTGACGATGACGCGATCGTGCAAAGGGCGAAGGTTCATGCAAAACTCCTTTAAATTCAATGGTTTGAATAGCTATTGTGGTAGCGGCCGGAGCCGCCCCGGGCGTGTGGCCGCCTCGATAGAGCACGGCACACACTAGAAAGAGTTGTTAGCACTCTCTACTAACGAGTGCTAATTATAGGGACGGTATGGGGTATTTTCAAGCTGTCATCCCGCTTATTTGCGACAGCACGATTGATGCAACGCAAACTGCATGACCAGAATCACTTGTTTAAAAACAGGTTCGATGCGATTAGGGTGTCTGCGCGTCCTATGCTGATTCGGTTGACGGCAAAACGCCCTCCGCCCTATAGTTACGGGATGATTTCAGAATTCGAAGACCTGTCCGACAAAATCAACCGGCTCGCCGAGTTGACCCAGTCATTACGCCGCGAGAACGCCACTCTGCGCCAATCCAACGCTATCCTCAGCCGTGAAAACGAAGCGTTCATGGAACGCCTGTCCGAAGCCCAGCGCCGCGTCGAAGCGCTGCTGGCGAGCATGCCGGCTGAAGGACAAACCAACGAGGCCGCGCAATGATCCAGCTCGATGTGACCATCATGGGGCAACCGTACCGCCTGGCCTGCAAGGAAGGCGAGGAGCGCACCTTGCAGCAAGCCGTCAGCTACCTCGACGGCAAGATGACGGCGCTGCGCGACTCCGGCAAAGTCAAGGGCAACGACCGCATCGCGGTGATGGCCGCGCTCAGCGTGGCGGCCGAGTTTTTGTCGGTGAAAACCCCGCATGGTCCGCTGTCCGACATGTCGATATTGGAAGTCAAGGAAAAGATCGCCGTGATGCATCAGGTGCTGGATAGCGCCCTCACGCCGCAAGAAAATCTGTTCTAGGCGGCCAATTTCGTTTGACATGTGAGCCCATCGGAGTAAACTTCGTTCCACCCTGCGGTGTTCGCGATTGCCATATATTCCTTGAACCATTTATGTGCACCGGTTGCGGGAATTTGTTCGATGGGAGTGAGCGTCGCTAGTCCGACGAACCCGAAATTGGACTAACTGTGACCACCTTGAACCATTAGGTTCGGGATGCCGGCAAAAACGGCACATGCGGGGCTCTAATTGCCAAAAAACGGTTGCCGGCGTTATGCCGCGCAACCGTTTTTTTTATGTGCGCTTTATTTTTCGATAGGTGGATCGATGGCATATTGGTTGATGAAGTCCGAGCCGGACGACGTCAGTATCGACGACGTCATGGCCGCGCCCCAGCAAACGGTGGGCTGGTATGGCGTGCGCAACTATCAGGCGCGCAATTTCATGCGCGACGCCATGCGCCCCGGCGACGGCGTGCTGTTCTATCACTCCAGCTGCGCCGAACCGGGCGTGGCCGGCATCGCCGAAATTGTCGGCGCGCCTTACCCGGATGCGACCCAGTTCGATCCGGCCAGTGTCTATTACGATCCCAAGGCCACGCGTGAGCAGCCGCGCTGGATCGGCATCGACGTCAAGGGCATCCGCAAGACGCGCCTGTTAAGCATCAAGGAAATGCGTGCCGATCCGGCCCTGGAACATATGCGCCTGCTGCAAAAGGGCAGCCGCCTGTCGATAACGCCGGTGGAGCCGGCCGAATGGCGGCATATCGTCGCCTTGTTGAAAGGCGGCGGCTGATGGATTGGAGCCTGATCGCCATTCTGCTGTTAATGGGAATGGGCGGCGGTTTTGCCGCCGGCCTGCTCGGCATCGGCGGTGGCATGGTGCTGGTGCCGTTTATTACGATGATATTCAGCGCGCGCCAGTTTCCGCCCGAATTGGTGGTGCACATGGCCATTGCCACTTCGCTCGGTACGATTCTATTCACGTCGCTGTCGTCGGTGCGCGCGCATCACGCGCACGGTGCGGTGCTGTGGCCGGTCGCGCGCCTGCTCGCGCCGGGCATCCTGGTCGGATCGTGGATAGGACCGTGGATCGGCAAGCAAATGAATACCGCCGTGCTGGCGCTGGTGTTTGCGCTGTTCGTCGCCTTTTCGGCCACGCAGATGCTGCTAAATAAAAAGCCGGCGGCGCAGCGCGAATTGCCCGGTCCTCTGGGCATGAGCGCGGCCGGCGGCGGCATCGGTATCGTGGCCGGGCTGGTCGGCGCGGGCGGCGGCTTTATCTCGGTGCCGTTCATGAGCTGGTGTAACGTCAAGATCCACAATGCGGTCGCCACCAGCGCCGCGCTCGGCTTTCCGATCGCGCTGGCGGGCACGCTGTCGAATGTGTATTTCGGCTGGAAGGCGCCGGGTTTGCCGCCCGGATCGCTGGGCTATATCTATGTGCCGGCGCTGGCCGTGATCGCCCTGGCGAGCGTGACGATGGCGCCGCTGGGAGCGCGTGCGGCGCACCGTATGCCGGTGGCCGGGCTCAAGCGCATTTTCGCTATCGTGCTGTATGCGCTGGCCGCCTACATGCTGTGGAAATCGTTTAACTGATTCTGCCGGCGCCTCGTGTAGGCCATCGCGATGATCGCCGCACCGCCGACGATCATCGGCAGCGACAGCATTTGACCCGAGGTGATCGGCACGCCGGCCACGCTGATCTGCCAGTCCGGCACGCGGAAGTACTCGGTAAAGAAACGCGCGCAGCCGTACAGCAGCGCGAACATGGCGCCCACCGCGAAGCGCGGACGTTCCTTGCGCGCATACAGCCACAGGATGATGAACACAAGCACGCCGTCGACCAGCGCCTGATACAGCGGCGACGGGTGGCGCGGACCTTCCACGCCCGGCCACAGCATGGCCCACGGCAAGCTCGGATCGGCCAGGCGCCCCGGTAATTCGGCATTGATGAAATTACCGATGCGGCCGCACGCATAGCCGAGCGGCACCAGCGGGGCGATAAAGTCATACACGTCGATAATGTTGCGCTTGGCCTTGCGCGCCCACAGGGACATGGCGATCAGCACGCCGATGAAGCCGCCATGGAAGGACATGCCGCCGGTCCAGGTCTTGAGGATCTCGACCGGATTGTGGAAGAAATACTCGGGCCGGTAAAAGAATACTTCACCCAGGCGGCCGCCGATGATCACGCCCAGCATGCCGTAAAACAGCATGTCGTCGAGATCTTCTTTTTTCCATCCCTGGGCGGCAATGTGCGGCTGGCGGATACGCACGCGGCCAAGGGCGACGAACAGCGCGAACGCCAGTACGTACATCAGGCCATACCAGTGCACGTCCAGCGGGCCGATCGAAAAGGCGATCGGGTTCGGCATCGGGTGAGTCAGCATCAAGGATTTCCTCAGGTTTTTAACAGGTCCAGAAAGCCGCGCAGGACGGGCGAATCGTTGTCGCGCCGCCAGGCCAGCCCGGTTTCCACACGGGGCGTGGCATCGCGCAGGGCGTGGTATTCGACGCCGGGCCGCATCAGGTTCGACACGGATTGTGGCACAAGTGCCAGACCCATGCTGGCCGATACCAGTCCGACGATGGTTTGCATCTGGATCGCTTCCTGGCCAATGGCCGGCGTGACCCCGGCGGCGCGAAAGCACGCCAGGATACCGTCGTGCAGGCCGGGCGCGATCTGGCGCGGGAAAATGATCAGCGGCAGCGCCGGTGCATCCTTGAGCCACAAGGGACCCTTGCCGGTGGCGATGGCGCCGCTGGGGGTGGCCAGGATGAGCGGCTCGTCCAGCAGTTTCAGGTAGTCCAGTTCAATGCGTGCCTTGTCGGGCAGCGGCGGGATCAGCAGGCCGGCATCGATCCGTGCGTGCAGCAGTTCGTCGATCTGGACGTCGCTGGTGGCTTCCTGCAAGTTGATCTGCACGTCGGGAAATGCCGCGCGGTAGCGGCGCAGGAAGGGGGGCAGGATGCTGTAGTCGGCCGAGGACACAAAGGCCAGCGCCAGCCGGCCCGCTTCACCGCCGGCGGCGCGCCGCACCAGGTCGGGTAGGCCGGCCGCCTGCGCCAGAATGCGGCGTGCCTCGGGCAGCAGGGCGTGGCCGGCCGGCGTCAGCGCGACCGCGCGCCGGCTGCGTTCGAACAAGGGGGCGCCCAGCAATTCCTCCAGTGCCTGGATCGCTTGCGACAGGGGCGGCTGGGTCATGTGCAGGCGCAGCGCAGCCTTGCCGAAGTGAAGTTCTTCGGCCACGGCGATGAAGTAGCGCAGCTGGCGCAGGTCCAGATTCATTGATATGCGTTCGTCGTTCTTTTGATGCCTGTGATACATGCAGCGACTTAATGTGCGCGCATTTTATCATGGCCGACGACCGCGGTTGAAACGTGGTGAGGCGGGATTATTTCTTCTTGGCGAACGTCTGCTTGACGCGATCCTTGCGGCGCTGCGCGTCGACATTGTGTTCCTTGCGCTTGTCCAGGCCAAAGATCTTTTCGATGAACTCGAACCAGATGAAGGCGAAGACCATGAGGCCGACGATGTACCACCAGGACAGTTCGGCAAACTTCCAGACCTCCAGCAGCTTCAGGCCGACGGCTAGTGCAATGATGATAATGAGTGGCATGGCGAACTCCTCGTGATCTGCCATCTTACAAAATAATTCGTTTCCTTTGGGAATTAACCGCGCGAGCGGGGCGGTTTTGGTCAACCCGTGGTTGGGATGCGGCGTTATGGAAACAATCGGACACAATGGCATGGCTGGCGTCATTCGGATCCATGTAGAATGCATCATCCGAGCAATGCTGCGATTGCTTGTCACCAGGAGAAAACATGAAACGGTCTTTGATGTTGTGCGTGGTGTTGTCGGCGTTGGCATCGTCCAGCGCAATGGCCAATGCCGATTTGGCGAAAGCTAAAAATTGCATGGCTTGCCATGCCGTCCAGACCAAGCTGGTCGGTCCAGCCTACAAGGACGTCGCCGCGAAATACGCGGGCCAAAAGGATGCCGAAGCCAAGCTGGTCGCTAAAGTCATGAAGGGCGGTTCCGGCAGCTGGGGCGCGGTGCCGATGCCAGCGAACCCGCAGGTGACCGAGGCGGAAGCCCACACCCTGGTCAAGTGGGTCCTGTCGCAGAAGTAATTCCAATCCAGCGGCTCCGCACCAGTAAAAAACGCGCCGTCGACGGCGCGTTTTTTTTCGTCCCAAACGGGTGCCGCGGCACCCGCTCCGGCTTACTTGATCACATCGATCTTGGTCTTCTTGCCGCCCTTGTAGGTGAACAGGGTCAGCGCGCCGTCCTTGAGGTCGCCCTTGGCGTCGAACTGGATCGGACCGGTCACGCCCACGTAGCTGATCTTCTTCAGTTCCGGCAGATATTTGGCCGGCTCGGCCGACTTGGCGTTCTGCATCGCCTTTGCCATCACCATCACCGCGTCATACACATACGGCGCATACAGCTGCACATCCATGTTGTACTTGGCCTTGTAGCGCGCGCGGAAATCTTCCATGACTTTTTCCTGCGCGCCCTTGACGCCGCCCGCTTCCGCGCAGGTGACCAGGCCTTCGCCGATGCCATCGCCAGCCAGGCGCGGCAGCGCTTCGGTGCAGATGCCGTCGCCGCCCATGAACTTGGCGGTGATGCCCAGCGCTTTCATTTGCTTGAGCATCGGGCCGCCCACCGAATCCATGCCGCCGAAGAAGATCAGGTCGGGCTTCTTGCTCTTGATGGAGGTGAGGATGGCGGTGAAGTCGGTGGCGTTCGGATTGGTGAATTCCTTGGCGACGATTTTCACGCCCGGCAGCTTGGCCTTGGCGCCTTTAACGAACTCGTCCGCCACACCCTGGCCGTAGGCCGAGCGGTCATCGATCACGGCGATGCTGGTGGCCTTGAGCGTCTCGACGGCATACTTGCCGAGCGTGCCGCCCAGCTTGTTGTCGTTGGCCACCACGCGGAAGGCGGTCTTGAAACCTTGCTTGGTGTATTGGGGAGTGGTGGCCGATGGCGAGATCTGCGGGATGCCGGCCTGGCTGTAGATGCGCGATGCGGGAACGGTGGTGCCGGAATTGAGGTGGCCGATCACGCCCTGAACCTTGGCATCGACCAGCTTCTGTGCCACCGCGGTGCCCTGCTTGGGATCGGCGCCGTCGTCTTCGGCCACCAGCTGCAGCGTGACTTTCTTGCCGTTGATGGTGAAGCCCTTGGCGTTCAATTCCTCGATGGCCATGCGTGCGCCTTGTTCGTTGTCTTTGCCCAGGTGGGCGCTGGCCCCCGAAATCGGCCCGACGTGGCCGATCTTGACCACCTCCTGCGCGCTGGCGCTGCCGGCGAAGGCAATGGCGATGGCTAATGGGATGAGTTTGGTGGTGACGTGCATGGGCGATTTCTCCAATGGAATGATTACAAGGGCGCGCTTAGCACCCCATCAATGTTGTCGAGGGCGAACGGTACAGCAAAACCAAAAGAATGGCAAAGATGCAGGCACGGGGCGTGCGGCTGTCGGGCAGGTAAACGCGCGAGTCTGGCCTAGCGTGGACGACGCGGGCCAATAAGGAAGAAGGGTATTTGTAAGGAGATGCAAGCGGCGAGGAGCGTCGTGAGCGTCCGCTCCTCGCGCAGTTTCATTTTTTCAGCGTCTGCAAGTGGGCCACCTCTTGCGACACGGCGCGCACGACAATCTGCTCGATGGTCTTCTGCAGACCTTGCCGGATTTCGGCGGTCAGCCCCGCCACGGCGTGGGTGATGACTTCTTCCATGCTGTCGCGCAGGCGCTGTTCCAGCACGAAGTCGACCCGTCCCTGCAGTTGATGCAGCAACCGTTCCGACAGGCGCCGTTCCAGCAGCGTCCATTCGGGCCCGGTCCAGGTGTCGATGGCGCGCGCTTCGAGATGCGCGTTGTCCTCGATGACCACTTCCGGCTTGGCCGCCTGTTTATCCTGGAATACTTCCGTCAACACGGGAATGCTGGGATCGAATGAGGGATTGTTGGTCATGATGAGCCTGCGACGAAATGCGTCAGTGGATATGCCTGCTGTTTGTAGGCCACATAACGCTTGCGCCCGGCTGCCGCGTCGTCTTCGTCGATCGAGATGATCTCGAACACGCGGGAAAACCGGTCAACGTGCCCAGGCGTCGTGCGGGTCAGATTGATCAGCATGTCGTAGTGGGGCAGCGCGGCCTGATCGCTGTCGCACACGATGATCGGCGTTTGCGCGGCAAGCGCATCGCCAGCCATGACGTGCGGCAGAAAATCGGTGTCGGACAAGGTCCACAGCGCCTCGTTGAGGGCAGCGGCCTGCTCGGCACCATCGGCCAGCAGCACCACCTTGCCGCGCGCACCATATGCCTTGCGCGCGAGCCGGCATGCATAACTCAGTTTATCGGGAATGTTTGTGTGGAAGTCGATCCTGGTCATGATGAGGTAGCGAGCTAGAACTGGAATCCCGGCGGCAGGTCCGCCCGTTCCGTGGGTTTGGCCGGTTCCGCGCGCTGGAGCGGCGCGGGCTCGGCCTCGCGTGCGGCCGCCGCTGCGGCTGGTGCGGCCGGCGCGGCGGCGGCATACCGGTAGGAGCGCGGCAAGAGCGACTTGGCCGGATAGTCGGCTGCGCTGAGCGCCGTGCCCCACTGGCCGGCTTCGAAGCCGGCCAGTCGGTTGCGGCCGATCAGCAGCAGCGGAACACTCCCGTCGCCGCCAGCCTGTTTCAGCGCGCCCACATCGGCGTTGGTATTGACCGTTTTCTCAGTGAAAGGAATACCGCGCTGCCGCAGGAAGCTGCGGGCCTGGTCGCAGGCCGCGCAGCCATCCGTGGTGTACAGCGTCACCGGATGATTGCGCGCCGCCTGCGCCAGCGCGTACGGCAGATCGGCAGCCGGGCTGGCGGCAGGCGCGCCGCCCAAGTCCTCGACCTTGGGTTGGGAGGCCGGCGGCGTGTCGCTGTAATGCACCGCGCCTTTCGCATCCTTCCATTTATAGACTTGGGCGTCGGCGCCGCTCATGCACAGCAGCAGCGCCAGGGCGGCGATCGCTTTCATGGCCGTCCTCAGGATTGCATGCCGCTATGGCGCAGCAGGGCGTCGATGCTGGGTTCGCGGCCACGGAAAGCCTTGAACGAGTCCAGTGCCGAACGCGAACCGCCGACGGCGAGGATTTCTTGCTGGAAGCGCTTGCCGGTTTCTTCGGACAGCGTGCCGCCGCCCGCGGCGACCGCTTCCTCGAACGCCGCATAGGCGTCGGCCGACAACACTTCGGCCCATTTGTAGCTGTAGTAGCCGGCCGCGTAACCGCCGGAGAATATGTGGCCGAAGGAATGTTGGAAGCGGTTGAAGGCAGGCGGCATCATGACGGCGAATTTTTGCCGCACATCGTTGATCAGTTCCTGCACCGAGCGCGCGCTGGCCGGATCGAAATCGTAATGCAGGTGCATGTCGACCAGCGAGAACTCGACCTGGCGCAAGGTCTGCATGCCGGACTGGAAGTTTTTCGCGGCGAGCATCTTGTCATACAAGGCACGCGGCAGCGCTTCGCCGGTTTTGACGTGGGCGGTCATTTGCTGCAGCACATCCCATTCCCAGCAAAAGTTTTCCATGAACTGGGACGGCAGCTCGACAGCATCCCATTCCACGCCGGAAATACCGGACACGGACAGTTCGTCGACCTGGGTCAGCATGTGATGCAGGCCATGGCCGAATTCATGGAACAGGGTGGTCACTTCATCGTGCGTAAACAGCGATGGCTGCAGCTTGCCATCGATGGTGGCCGGCGGCGTGAAGTTGCAGGTCAGATAGGCGATCGGGGTTTGCACGATGCCGCCGGTATTCAGGCGCCGTCCGCGCGCATCGTCCATCCAGGCGCCGCCGCTCTTGCCGCTGCGCGCGTACAGATCCAGATAGAACTGGCCGATCAGCTGGCCGTCGCGCTCGATGCGGTAAAAGCGCACGTCCGGGTGCCACACGGGCGCCTGGTCCGGCTTGATCTCAACGGTGAACAGGTGCTGCACCACGCGGAACAGGCCGTCGATGACCTTCGGTTCCGGGAAATACTCTTTCACTTCCTGCGCCGAGAACGCATAGCGCTTTTCGCGCAGCTTTTCCGACACGTAGGCCAGGTCCCAGGCTTCGACCTGCCCGATGCCAAGTTCATCCCTGGCAAACGCGCGTACTTCGTCCAGGTCCTTCTCGGCGAACGGACGGGCGCGGCGCGCCAGGTCTTCCAGGAACTCGATCACGTGCTGCGGACTTTGCGCCATCTTCGGCACCAGCGACACTTCGGCGAAGTTGCGGTAGTCGAGCAGCCGGGCTTCCTCGTCGCGCAGCTTGAGCAGAGTGGCGATGTTATCGGTGTTGTCCCACTTTTCCAGCTCGCTGAACACCACGCCCATTTCCGACGCCTTGGTGGCATTGGCACGGTAAATGGTTTCGCGCAGGCTACGCTTGTCGGCAAATTGCAGCAGCGGGTAATACGAAGGGAAGTGCAGGGTAAATTGCCAGCCGGCCTTGCCATCCTTGTCGGCGGCGGCGCGCGCGGCCTGCTTGACGTCGTCCGGCACGCCGGCCAGATCCGCCTCGTCCTCGACCAGCAGCTTGTAATCGTTGGTGGCGTCGAGCACGTTTTCAGAAAAGCGCGTCGAGATCATGGCTTGCTGCTCCTGGATCTCGGCAAAGCGCTGCTTCTTCGCGGGCGGCAGTTCGGCGCCGCCAAGGCGGAAATCGCGCACGGCGTTTTCCACGATCTTCTTGCGCGCCGGCGACAGGGCGGCGTAATCGGCGCCGGCCTGGATCGCCTTGTACTTGGCAAACAGCGCTTCGTTTTGCGACAGCGCCGTCCAGAACTCGGTGATCTTCGGCTGATTGTCATTGTAGGTCGCGCGCAGTTCCGGCGTGTCGACCACATTGTTCAGATGGCTGACCACGCCCCAGGCGCGGCCCAGCCGTTCGGTGGCTTCCTCCAGCGGGGTGACGAAGTTATCCCACGTCACCGCGCCGGTGGGCGCTTCCAGCTCGCCGACCACCTTGCTGGCGTTGGCGATCAGTTGCTCGATGGCTGGCGTGACGTGCTCGGGCCGGATGACATCGAAGCGCGGCAGGCCGCTGAAGTCGAGCAGGGGATTGGTGGTGTCAAGAGTCATCGTGTTGTCTTTCCTAAATTCAGCAATCGCGGCCTGGTCGACGGGCCTGGTGGTTCAGCCGCGTTCGGCGGCTTCGACCGTATTCATCAGCAGCATGGTGATCGTCATCGGACCGACGCCGCCCGGCACCGGGGTGATGTGGCTGGCCACTTCCCGCACGCCGGCCGTATCGACATCGCCGCACAGCTTGCCGTTGTCGTCGCGGTTCATGCCCACGTCGATCACGATCGCACCGGGCTTGACCATATCGGCCGTCAGCGTGTTGCGCCGGCCAACGGCCGCGACCACCACGTCGGCCTGGCGGGTATGGTAGGCCAGGTCCGGCGTTGCGCTATGGCAGATGGTGACGGTGGCGTTGGCTTGCAAGAGCAGCAGGGCCATCGGCTTGCCGACCGTGTTGCTGCGCCCGATCACGACCGCGTGCTTGCCGCGCAGATCGTAGCCGGTGGACTCGATCAGCTTCATGCAGCCGTACGGGGTGCACGGACGGAAGCCGTTCAGGCCGGTCATCAGCTCGCCGGCCGACAGCACCGAGTAGCCGTCCACGTCTTTCGAGGTCGAGATCGCTTCGATCACCTTGCTCGGGTTGATGTGCTTGGGCAGCGGCATCTGGACCAGGATGCCGTGGATGCCCGGATCATTATTGAGCGCGTCGATGCGCTCGAGCAGGGCCGCCTCGGTCAGGTCGGCATCGTATTTTTCCAGGATCGAATGGAATCCCACGTCGCCGCAGGCTTTCACCTTGTTGCGTACGTACACGTGGCTGGCCGGATCTTCGCCGACCAGGATCACCGCCAGGCCAGGCTTGTTGCCTTTGGCGGTCAGGGCGGCGGCGCGCTGGGCGATTTCCGTGCGCAGTTGTTGGGACAGGAGGACACCATCGATCAGTTGTGCGGACATGATTTTGAGCGGAAGAGCTTTGTGTTGGAAGAAAAAAGACTGAGGTCGCTGCAAAACAGGATTATAAGCGCTGGCGCCGATCGCGCGCCCCTCGCGCCGCCGCTGTCGCATTATTCACGTTCACTGACAAGAATGGCAATTCCATATTGTGAAATGAAATATCGTAATTTGAAAAACACGGGAATGCTGTTAGAATCCTTGCATTAAATGGGTATTGGTGAATTAACCGCAGCACGTCCGCCAGCGATCGGCCGATCGGGGTTCGGGCACTTACAACTAGGAGATGTACTGAATGTCAGCTCAACTCGACCAGTTGACGGC
>CBFGOU010000089.1:0-11568 GCA_965650445.1 uncultured Oxalobacteraceae bacterium
CAGGCGCTCGGACAGGCCGGGGCCGTCCAGGTTGAATACCCGCGCCACCGCCACATCGGCCCCGCGCGCCGCGTACAGGCTGGCCAGCTGGGTCTGCCACGCCTTGGTCATGCCGTACACCGACACCGGCCGCAGCACGCAGTCTTCGCGCAGCGGGTTTTGCTCCGGCTCCACGACGCCATATTCGGCCGCCGAACCGATCAGCAGCACGCGGGTGGCACTGCCCCGGGCCAGCAGCGCGTCGAGCAGGGCGCGCGGCGCCGCGACATTGATGGCGATCGCTTCGTCCAGCTCGTTGCCGAAGCTGGCGGCCAGATGGAGGATGCAATCGGCCCCGGCATCGGCCAGGGCGGCTGCGCTGGCGGCAGGCTGGTACAGGTCGATCCGCACGTCGTGCACAGGCGCGCGTCCGGCGCTCAGGACCGTATGGCCGCCGGCGCGCAGGCGCGCCACCACGGCGCGGCCGAGCGCACCGGCCGCGCCGGTGACCAGCACCTTGTTCATCATGGAATGCCGAGCTTGACCGCCAGCTCGGCAAAGTGCTCGTCGGCGTACTCGTAGTCGTCCGGCCGGCCGATGTCGAGCCAGTAGCCGTCGAACGGGCGAATGTCGATGCGGCGCTCGGCCGCCAGGCCGTCGACCATCAGATTGTCGAAGCCGTAGGCGCTGCCGCGCGGCAACGCCTCGATGACCTTCCTGTTGATGCAGTAAATGCCCATGCTGACGTCGAAGTCGTAGCACGGCTTTTCCTGGAACTCGGTCAGGCGTCCGGCGTCGTTGTAGCGCAGCACGCCGAAGTCGATCTTGACCTGGCGCCGGTAGGCCGACACCGAAATCTGGCTTTCCGCCTGCACGTGGCGCTGGTAAAAGGCGCGGTAGTTAAGGTCGCACAGGATGTCGCCATTCATGACCAGGAAGTTGTCGGGCAAGTCGTCGATCAGGGTCAGCGGGCCGATCGTGCTCAGTTCGCCTTCTTCCAGCGAATAGTCGAGCTTCAGGCCCAGCCGCGAACCGTCGCCGAAGTAAGCCATGATCAGCTGCGACAAGTGATTGACCGCCAGCGTGACGTGGGTAAAGCCGTCGCGCTTGAGCTGCATGAGGATGATTTCGAGGATCGAATACTTGCCGCCGAGCGGTACCAGCGGCTTGGGAATCAGGGTGGTGTAGGGGCGCAGGCGTGTGCCTTTGCCGCCGGCCAGGATAATGGCTCTCATCGCGTCGTCCTTGCTTTACAGGTTGTACAGCCAGGCTTTGTAGCGCGCCAGGTTGTCGGGCTGGCGGAACCAGGCGACCGTGTCGGCCAGGCCGGCGGCCAGGTCGTATTGCGGGCGCCAGTCGGTCAGCGTGGTGATTTGGGTGTTGTCGCCAATTAGGCGGAACACTTCCGATGCATCCGGGCGCAGCCGTTGTTCGTCGGTGACGATGCGCGCCTGCGGGTTGATTTCGGCGATCAGCGTGTTGGCCACATCGCCGATGGTGTGCTCGGTGCCGGTGGCGATATTGAGCTCCTTGCCGATCGCCGCGTCGGCTTTTGCCAGGGCGATGAAGCCGGCCGCGGTGTCCTTGACGTAATTGAAGTCGCGCGTGGGCGTCAGGCTGCCCAGACGCAGTTCGGTGTGGCCTTCGAGCAGCTGGGTGATCACGGTGGGAATCACGGCGCGCGCCGACTGGCGTGGCCCATAGGTATTGAACGGGCGCACGATCACCACCGGCGTCTCGAACGAGCGGTAGAACGATTCGGCCAGGCGGTCGGCGCCGATCTTGGTCGCGCTGTAGGGCGACTGGCCCTGGAAGGGATGCTTTTCGTCGATCGGCGCGTATTGCGCCGTGCCGTACACTTCCGACGTGGACGTCACCAGCACGCGCTCGGTACCGAGCTTGCGCGCGGCCTGCAGCACGTTCAGCGTGCCCTTGATATTGGTGTCGACGTAGGAGTCGGGCGAGTGGTACGAGAACGGGATGGCGATCAGGGCGGCCAGGTGGAACACCACGTCGCAGCCTTTCATGGCTTCGGCCACGCCGTTGGGGTCGCGGATGTCGCCGGCAAACACGTCCAGGTTGCGCAGCACGGCGGGCGCCAGGGTGTCGAGCCAGCCCCAGCTGTTAAGCGAGTTGTAGTACACGAAGGCGCGCACGTCGCAGCCTTGCGCCAGCAGGGCTTCCACCAGGTGGCTGCCGATGAACCCATCGGCGCCCGTGACCAGTACTTTCTTTGACTTCAGATCCATGATTCTCCAGGTTTATTCAGGTGTGCAGGCGGGACCTTGTCCGCTGTGCGGAGCGCCGACGCTCAGGTCCATCACATAAAAGTGCATGTCGCGCGGATCGCCGGGCGCGCTCAGTGCGGCGGCAGTGGTGCTAAAGCGCAGCGGCATGACTTCGCCGCCATCGAGCTGTACCGGCAGGCGCACCGGGCGCGCGCTGCCATCGGCCGTGAATGCCTGCGATACGCCGCGGCCGGCGACGCGTACAGTACCACCATTGGGTACGGCCAGCTGAAAGCTGACGCAAACGGCGATCGGCCGCGGGTTCAGATTGCGCAGCTTTAGCGTGGACTGGGCCTGCGACCAGCGGAACGGCGCGCTTGCCGGCGACATTTCCTCGCCATAGAAGCCGGCGCTCCATTCCGGCACCGCGCCGGCCTGCAGCAACTGGCGGGCCTGTTCCTGGAACGCCGCCGTGCCCAGCCGCTGGCGTTGCAGCGCCGTGGCGGCGCGTACGTCAAGCACGGCAATGTCGGCATTGCCCACATCGAGCGCGCGCACGCCGGCCTGGCTCAGGCTGGCGATCAGGGCCGCGCCGCGGTCCTTGTAGGCGCGCCGGTCGATCCAGATGGCGGAAAAGCCGCTCAGGGTGGCCGCGTCCAGCAATGCCTGGCCCTGCAGGGGCGCCAGGCGCTTCTGCCAGATGCGGTGCTGCTGGCTGAACGATGGCCAGCTCCAGCGCAACTGCTGCGACCACAGCGAATAGCGCCCATGGTCGTAGGACATCATGTGTTCGAACGTGTAGATCGGCGGAAAGCCGGTGAAGGGCAATTGCAGCACCGCCGCATCGGCGGGCAGCAGCCGTTCGAGCCGCTCGACCGCGGCGCGCTCGGTGCGCGCCCGCTCGACGTTGGCCGACAGACTGCGCAGGGCGGGACGCGCGTCGTACAACTGGTCGCGCAGGCTGAACAGGGCAAACACCACGATCGCAGCCAGCGCCGCGATCCGTGTGCGCCGGCCTGGCGGAGGCAGGCGCGCGTCGAGCCACAAGGCGGCGGTGGCGATGGCGAAAAAGCTCAGGAACACCGAGAACCGGTTGTAGCCGCGAATGTCCGGCACGGTCAGGAGATTGATGACGGCGCCGAAGCCGCCCACCGTGATCACCAGGAACGTGGCCAGTCCCAGAGCGCTGACGATGTCGAGCGCGCGCGCATGCGCGCCGGCGGTGCGTGCGCGTAAGCGCAGCAGCAGGATCAGCAGCATGCCGAAGGCGCCGAACAGCCCCAGGCGCGCGGTCTGATTCTCGTTCTCCAGGGGGAAGTTGGCGGCCGCGTCCTTGGCCGCATAGCGTGCCAGCGGCTTGAGCGGATTATCCGCGTGCGGCAGCACCAGGCGGCGCAGCTTGACGCCGTAGGCTTCGGCTTCGGCCACATACTTATAGCCCATCTCGGGTGGACGGCCCTCGTGTTTCCAGACGAGCAGCGAGGGCACGAGGTTGAGCACGGTGGCGCAGCTTACCAGTGCGGCGGCGGCGATGGGCAGGCGCAGCTGACGCAGGCCGCCGCGGCGCCAGGCGATGATGGCGGCGATGCCGAACAGTAGGACGGCAAAGAAACTGAAGTAGACGTAGTCGAATCCCTGCAGCACGCAGGCGATCAGGCCAATGGCGCGCGCCTGCGCCGGTTTGCGCAGCAGCTCCGGTCCGCCGGCGATCAGCGCCGCCAGCAGGCAGTGCAGCGGCACCATGTAGTACACCAGGTTCAAATGGTGGGTGAAGCGCATCAGCGCGAACGGCAGGAACGCGTACAGCACACCGACCACGCACGACAGCAGAGCCGACAGGCGCAGTTGCCAGGTGGCGTAGGCGCTCGCCCAGGCGCTCATCACCAGGGTCGACAGCCAGAACGCGTTCAGCAGCAGGCCCGGTTCATGCGTCCACAGCGACATGACCTTGATCAGCAGCCAGTCGACACTGGTCTGCATGGGGAAGGCCGGTCCGGGATAGCCGAACGGCGCCGACAGATGCGAGATCGTCAGCGGCCAGCCATCCTGGACCACGCCTTTGATGTACATCAGCATGACGATCACGTCGCCTTCCTGATAGTTCAGCGGCACCCATAGCGGATAGCCGGACAGGTGCAGCGCCTTCCAGGCCACCAGCAGTACCACGGCGGCCAGCGCCGCGCCGGTCAGCAGCAGCGGCGCGCGCGCACGCCGCCGCAACGCGGGAGCCGGAACTTCGGCGCTGACGGGGGGCGGGGAAGGGCGCACGGCCGACACGGTCGGCCTCATGGATGCCAAGCCGACGGCGGCGTTGTGAACGTCATGGGAGATGTCATTGATTTCGCGGGCTGCAATAGTACTATTTTATCCATTTCTTTTCCAGTCGGCCGCTAGTATGGACTTAATCAACTATTAATCTTGTATAGTAATTGTACGGTGCGGCGTACGCCCGAACGGTGCACCGGCCCTTTGACCCACACGAAAAGGACGTACCCATGCCGCGTTTTCTATTGCTTTTGCTGTTCGCCGCCACCTCCGCAGGCGCGGCCACCCGCTCGATCGGCATCGTCGGCCCGGCCGGTGAATCGACCATCGCCTACGACATCAACGCGGCCGGCCAGGTCGCCGCCGTGCTGGAGGATGAAGACGGCAACCAGCGCGGCGTACTGTTTCAACATGGCAAGATCACCGAACTCGGCTCGCTGGGCGGCGCCTTCAGCAATACCAAGGCGATCAACGCCAGCGGCGCCATCGTCGGCTCGGCCCAGGATAAAGGCGGCCACTGGCGCGCCTTCCTGTACCAGCGCGGGCAGGGCATGCGCGACCTCGGCACGCTTGGCGGCCCCAGCAGCTACGGCATGGCCATCAACCGCGCCGCCGACACGGCCGGCTTCGCCGACACCGCCGGCGGCGACTACCACGCCTTTTTCCACAGCGACGGCCAGATGACCGACCTGGGCACCCTGGGCGGCAAGATCAGCTACGCCAGTGGACTGAACAATGCGGGCCAGGTGGTCGGCACCGCCGCCACCGCCGACGGCTACCGCCACGCCTTTGTCTACGATGCCGCCAAGGGCATGCGCGACCTCGGCACCCTGGGCGGGCGCCAGAGCGCGGCCTCGGCCATCAACGATGCCGGGGTGATCGTGGGCGCGTCGGAAATGCCGAACCGCCGCTGGCATGCCTTCGTCGTCGAGCGCGGCAAGATGGTCGACCTGGGCGCCCTGATCGGCTACGGCAGCAGCTACGCCACCGCCATCAACAGCGCCGGCCACGTGGTGGGAACCGTGCTGATCGGCGTCGAGCGCCAATCCTTCGTCTGGCGCGACGGCAAGATGAGCGTGCACCGCGGCGGCCACAGCCTGTACCTGACCAATGCCATCAACGATGGCGAACAGGTGATCGGGGCGACCTATAGCCGCAAGATGGATGCGGCCACCATGAGCTCGGCGGCGGTGCCGGTGGTGGCGCGCGGCGGCAAGGAATTGCTGGCCTTGATCGGGGTGGTGATCAGCCTGGCGCTCGGCGCGGTGCTGCACCGGCGCCGCTACCACGGCGTTGTGCTGCGCAGCTTCGCCGGCTGAACGCCAGAGGGGAGGGCTCAGGCCAGGGTGTCGACCAGCTTGAGCAGCTCGTCGTGCGGCACCGGCTTGTTCAGGAACGCGGTGGCGCCCTGGCGCAAGGCCCAGATGCGGTCCGAATCCATGTCCTTGCTGGTCAGCAGGATCACCGGGATGTGCCAGGTGGTCTCATCGTTGGTGATGGCGCGCGTGGCCTGAAAGCCGTTCAGGCCCGGCATCACGATGTCCATGATGATCAGGTCCGGCAATTCGGCCTTGGCCTTGACGACCGCTTCGGCGCCATCGCAGGCAAGAATGACAGTGTGTCCCACGCTGGTCAGCAGCTTGGACAGGACCAGGCGCTGGGTCAGCGAATCGTCAACCACGAGAATTTTTTGGAGTGCCATTGTGCGCTTGTTCAGGATGCTGTGGCGGCCTCGGCCGGCTTGGCATCGGTTTGCTTATCTTTGTCTTCGGGCAAATAACGCCAGTAAAACGCATGCGGGTGCAGGCCGAACGCTTCCTGCAATTCCTTGCACACCATCTGCTCGGCCAGGTACAGCGCCTTCAGATTGGTGGTGCGGCTCAGTGTCACATAGCACCGCAAGGTCTTGGTCAGCGTCGAATTGTGCAGTTCCAGCTCAGTGACATCGATTTCCATCGCCCGCAGTTTCTTACGGACGTGCTTGGACACATCCTTGACCACCGCATTTAACAGTTCCGGACTGATCCGTACTCTGGCGTTCGACATAACGTTCTGCTTTCCATAAGCGTGATGATAACGCGAAACGTCGCGCGCCCCTAAGTAGATCGCATTTATTGCTCACAGTCAATATAATCAAAGTAATTCGGACGTGACGGGAACGTTGCTGCCGAGACATTTTGTAACGCTAGAGGCAGGGTAGTACGGGCTACCGGGGCGGACTTTGTGGCGTCTCATGCATTCACTACGTCAACACTTTCGCTAGGCAAACAACTAATCACCAAGTTGCGCGCGTCCGCGTCCGGGCCGAGCCTGCTTTTGGGGTAGCCTTGCAGCTCTTTCCGTTCAGCCCATGCCTGATTATCCTATGTCTTTCCCCCTCCTTGCGCGGCGCCGTTCCCTGCTCCAGGCCGCTATTGTTGCGTCCATGCCACTGTCCACCCTTGATGCCTTCGCCCAGCAAACCACGCCCCGCTTCGACGTGCGCCGTTTCGGCGCGCGCGGCGACGGCGGCACGCTCGACACCGACGCCATCAACCAGGCCATCGCGGCGGCGGCGGCGGCCGGCGGCGGGACCGTCCACTTTCCGGCCGGGCAATACCTGAGCTTTTCGGTGCGCCTGCAAAGCCGCGTGGTGCTGCACCTGGACGCCGGCGCCACCCTGATCGGCGCCGATCCCGCCGTGCACGCCGGCGCGTACGACCTGGCCGAGCCCAATCCCTGGGACATGTACCAGGACTTCGGCCACAGCCATTGGCACAATAGTCTGGTCTGGGGCGAGAACCTGGTCGATATCGGCATCACGGGACGCGGCCGCATCCACGGCAAGGGCCTGACCCACAGCGGACCGGGACCGCGCCGCCCGGCCAAGGCCGGCGACATGCCGCTCAGCCTGCGCGGCACCGATCCGCACGGCGAAAACAGCGCCGGCAAGCAATTCGGCGCCGACATGGAAGGCAAGGGCAACAAGGCCATCGCCCTGCGCGGCTGCCGCAACGTGCTGCTGCGCGACTTCAGCATCCTCAACGGTGGCCACTTTGCCCTGCTGGCCACCGGCGTGGACAACCTCACCATCGACAACCTGGCGGTCGACACCGACCGCGACGGCTTCGACATCGATTGCTGCCGCAACGTGCGCATCGCCAATTGCGTCGTCAATTCACCCAACGACGATGCCATCTGCCTGAAAAGCTCCTACGCGCTGGGCGCGCCGCGCTTTACCGAAAACGTCAGCATCACCAATTGCCAGGTGTCCGGTTTCGACCTGGGCACCTTCCTCGATGGCAGCTACCAGCGCACCCAGTTGAAAGCGCCCGACCAGGATGGCGTGACCGGCCGCATCAAGCTCGGCACGGAATCGAACGGCGGCTTTCGCAACATCACCATCAGCAATTGCGTGTTCGAGCGCTGCCGCGGCCTGGCCATCGAAAGCGTCGATGGCGGCGTGATCGAAGACATCACGGTCGACAATCTGAGCATGCGCGACCTGACCAGCGCGCCGCTGTTCGTGCGCCTGGGGCGGCGCATGCGCGCGCCGGAAGGCACGCCGGTAGGCGCGATCCGCCGCATCAACATCAGCAATGTCGTGGTGTCCAACGCCGATGCGCGCTTCGCCTCCAGCGTCACCGGGGTGCCCGGCCACCCGGTCGAGGATGTGCGCATCAGCAATCTGCACGTGCTGCACCAGGGCGGCGGCACGCGCGCCGATGGCGAGCGCGAGATGCCCGAAAACGCAGCCAGCTACCCGGACCCGAGCATGTTCGGCGTGACCTCGGCGCATGGCCTGTTCGCCCGCCATGTGAACAATCTGGAACTGCATCACGTCAATGTCGTCGCCGCCAGGCCGGACCTGCGTCCGGCGCTGGTGCTGCACGCCATCGACGGCGCGCTGCTCGAACGGGTGCGCACGCAGCGGGTGGATCAGAATCCGCTACTCGACCTGCGTGAAGTAAGCCGGCTGGAAATCAAGGATGTCGCCGGCTTGGCCGACGCGCGGCGCGAGCGGGTCGCGCGCCAGAAGCTGTAAGGGCCAGGCCGGGGCAGCGGCGGCAGACCCGTCAGTACAGCAGTGTTGCGCGAGCGCCCCGCAGCACGGCTTGTTCCCCCTTTTTACCCCTTTTTCCTTGTGAGTCCGCCAGCCGCGCTTCTACAATCGAATCTGCCCATCCATACCGGTACCGCACCATGACTCCCCGATTCCTGCTCAAGATTTCGCTCGCGCTGCTGCCGCCCCTGTTCGCCGGCGGCTGCGGCGTGCTGGCCGCGCCCTGCCGGGTCACCTCGGCCGTTGTCAAGATGGTGCCCGTGGTCGGCCATGCCGCCGCCCTCCCGACCGATGCCTGTGCGGCCGTGATCGATCCCTGAGTTGTAGCCAAACTACACTGTGGTGTGCTGGTGTACAATCGCACGACGAATCGCGCCACCAACCCATCCCGAGAGCCGATGAACACCGACGATCCCCTGCTGCTGCGCCGCCGCCTGCTGCTCCAAGCCGCGCTCGCCGGCGCTGCGCCGCTGGCGCTGCCATCGCTGGCACGCGCGGCCGATAGCCCGCTGGTGGTCGGTGGCTTGCCGGTCACCTGCAATCTGACCCTGCCGGTGGCCTGCGTCGCCAAGACCAACAGCAATGCGCGCCTGGGCGCCGGCCCCGCACCCTTCATCTACAATAAATACAGCGGCTGGCCGGAACTGAAGGAATCGCTGATGACCGGGCGCATCCAGGCGGCCTACATGCTCGCGCCGCTGGTGATGGACCTGACCGACAAGCGCATTCCGCTGAAGATCGTCTCGCTCGGACACCGCTCCGGCGCCGTGATCATGGTGCGCACCGATTCGCCCACCAAAACGTTCAAGGAGTTGCGCGGCAAGCGCATCGCCATTCCCAGCCGTTTCGCGGTCGACTTCCTGTTCCTGCGCAAGATGCTGGCGCGCGAGGGCATGACGCCGAAAGACATCACCATCATCGAGATGCCGCCGCCGGACATGCCGGCCGCGCTGTACGCCAAGGCGGTCGACGCCTACTGCACCGGCGAGCCGTTCGGCGCCGCCGCGCAGAAGGCCGGCTACGCCCGGCCGCTGGCCATGACGCGCGACCAATGGCGCAACTACATCTGCTGCGTGCTGACGGTGCGCGATGAACTGATCAAGGAAAACCGCCCGCTGGTGCAGGAACTGGTCAACCATGTCCAGTCGGCCGGCACCTGGCTCGACGGCGGCGCGGCCAACCGCGCCAAGGCCGCGCAGATCGCGGCGGGGCGCAAGTTCTTCAACCAGGACCCGAACGTCATCAGATTCGTCATGGAGAATCCGGCCGACCGCGTCACCTACGGCGACCTGCGCATGATCCGCGCCGAATTCGACGAACTGATGAAACTGTCGATCGAAGCCGGGACGCTCACGCGCCCGGTGGCCTACGAGCGCTACGTCGACGAGAGCTTCGTCAAGGCCATCAAACCGGTGCAGATCGCGCTGTGAAGGCCGTCCTGCTGTCACTGCTGCTGTGTTCTGGCGTCGCCGCCGCCGCCGGCAGCTTCAAGGCCGGCGTGTTCGATCCGCCGCGCGCCGCGCCCGAGATCGCGTTGCCGGCCTCGACCGGCAAACCGTTCAAGCTGTCCGGCTTGCGCGGCAAGGTGGTGGTGCTCGAATACGGCTACACCCACTGCCAGGACGTTTGCCCGGTGTCGCTGGCCGCGCTGGCGCAGGCGCGCAGCCTGCTCGGCGCCGCCGCGCGCGACGTGCAGGTGCTGTTCATCACCGTCGATCCGGCGCGCGACGACGCCGCCCATTTGCGCCAGTACCTGGCCCAGTTCGACCCCAGCTTCATCGGCATCACCGGCAGCCAGGCGCAGATCGAGGCGCTGCTCAAGGCCTACGGCATCAGCGCCACCCGCCGCATGGTCGACGGCAGCAAGACCGACTACACCATGCACCACTCGTCCTACCTGTACTTCATCGACCGCCAGGGCATGCAGCGCGCCCTCATGCCGTTCGGCCGCCCGGCCGCCGACATCGCGCACGATTTGCAACTGCTGCTCAAGCAATAGGCCATGACGACGCTGCGCCGCCACTGGGGCTCCTGGCTGCTGCTCGCCTGCGCGCTGTGCGCGCTGCTGTGGGGCGCACTGGCGCCGCTCTCGGGCAGCGACCGCGACATGCTGTTCGAGATCCCCAAGGGTACCTGGCAGCGCCGCATGGCCGGCGACAGGATCGAGATCCTGCCGTCCACCGTGCACCTGACCCTGGGCGTCAAGGACGTGCTGCTGCTGCGTAACCGCGACACCGTGCCGCAGATCTTCGGGCCCGTGCTGATCATGCCCGGCCAGGACTTCCGCCTGCCGTTCGAGCAGGTGTCGGAAAACGAATTTGCCTGCACGGCGCACGCCAGCGGGCAAATGAAAGTGATCGTCGACGCCATGCCCAATCCCGGCCTGGCGCGGCTGCAGTGGCGCTTTGCCGCGCTGGCGCACGCAGTGCGTTACCTCAAACCCGTCTGATCAAGGAAGCCGCCGTTCGTGGAAAAACTCAAGAAAATCCTGCCGCCGATCCTCCTGCTGGCGCTGCTGATCGCGATCTGGTGGGTGGTCGTCATCCAAACCGACAGCCTGATCTTTCCGACCCCCGCGCAGGTCGTCACGGGCACCCTGGAACTGGCCGAGGACGGCACCTTGTGGGAGCATATTGTCGCCTCGCTCTCGCGCGTGGCGACCGGCTTTCTGCTGGCGGTGCTGGTGGCCATGCCGCTCGGCCTGTGGATGGGCAGGGTGAACGCCGCCTACAACACGCTCAACCCGGTATTCCAGATCCTGCGGCCGATTTCGCCGATCGCCTGGATTCCGCTGGCCATCCTGTGGTTCGGCGTGGGCGACACCTCGCCGGTATTCCTGATCTTTATCGCCGCCGTGTTCCCCATGATCGTGCAGACCGCCGCCGGCGTGCACACCATCGAACGGCGCTACCTGAACGCGGCCGAAAACTTCGGCGTCTCGCGCGCCCGGCTGTTCCGCCAGGTGATCGTGCCGGCGGTGCTGCCCGAAATCGTGGTCGGCATGCGCATCGGCCTGGGCGTGGCCTGGCTGGTGGTGGTGGCGGCCGAGATGAT
>CBFGOU010000090.1:0-11551 GCA_965650445.1 uncultured Oxalobacteraceae bacterium
CCAGGTCGGCCGGAATCTATAGGATGCTCATGCCGCCAGCCAGCGACTTCATGGACAGCAGCGCCGCCGTGTGCGTAGCCGTGATGCGTTTGCGTGGCACCGCGCTGGCCGATGAACTGGGGCGCATCGCCGGCAACCTGCTGGGTAGTCCGATCGGGCTGTTCGTTCCCGCCGATGACGTGCGCGAGCGCGACGCGGCCGATTTATTTCCCTACAGCCTCGATAACGTGGTGCAGGCGTGCGCCTGCGACGGCCACCTCTACGGGCGCTACGAGGTCTCCGGACGGCCCGCCTACAGCGAGCACGATCGACAAAAACTGGCCAGCCTGGCCGCGTTGACCGCCTCGCTGCTGCAAGTGCACTCGCTGGCACAGCGCTCCACCCATGCCTTCGTCCAGATCGAAGCGCAACTGGCGCACCAGGCCCAGATCCTCGACCAGATCAACGAATCGGTGCTCACCCTCGACCCCACCGGCTATATCACCAGCTGGAACAAGGGCGCCGAACGGCTGTTCGGCTACACCGCGCTCGAAGCCATCGGGCGCAACATCCTGTTCCTGTACGCCGACGAGGAAGCCGGCTTTCACGACGCCTTCGTGGAGCAGGGCGGCCCCATGATGGAAGTGCGGCGCCGCAAGAAAAGCGGTGAAGTATTCTGGGCCAGCATGTCGCTTGCGCCGCTGCACAGCCCGGACGAACAGCCCATCGGCCTGATTGCCTACCTGACCGACATCACCGAACGCAAACTGGCCGAAGAGCGGCTGCACCATCTGGCCTACTACGACGCGCTCACCGGCCTGCCCAACCGCACCTTGCTGGCCAAACTGGTCGACCAGGCCCTGGCCGTGGCCAGCCGCAAGGAGGCGGCCGGCTGCGTGCTGTTCATCGACCTGAACCGCTTCAAGCCCATCAACGACACCCTTGGCCGGGCCATTGGCGACGCCTTGCTGCGCCAGGTCGGCCAGCGCTTCCGTGGAGCGCTGCGCGAACAGGATGTCGTCGCGCGCCTGTCGGGCGACGAGTTCGCCGTCGGCCTGTTCGACATCCGCGAACACTTCGAAGCGACCACCGTGGCGCGCAAGCTGCAGGCCGCGCTGGCCGAGCCGTTTCTGGTCGAAGGCAACGACCTGCGCGTGGGCGCCAGCATCG
Organism: uncultured Oxalobacteraceae bacterium; assembly: GCA_965650445.1. Taxonomy (GTDB): domain Bacteria; phylum Pseudomonadota; class Gammaproteobacteria; order Burkholderiales; family Burkholderiaceae_D; genus Telluria_A. The sequence goes on from CBFGOU010000090.1 coordinate 1,150, forward strand.
GCATCAGCGTGTTTCCGCAGGACGGGTCCGATGCCGAATCGCTGCTGCGCCTGGCCGACATCGCCATGGAGCGCGCCAAGCAGGGGCAGGAGGGCGACGAGCGCAGCATCGCCTTCTTCAGCAGCGAAATGAACCAGGGCATGCACGACCGCATGCGGCTCGAATCGGGCTTGCGCCAGGCACTGCGCAATGGAGAGTTGCTGCTGCACTACCAGCCCAAGTTTGACATCGGGCGCGACCGCATCGTCGGCGCCGAGGCCCTGGTGCGCTGGATGCATCCGGAGCGCGGCATGGTGCCGCCGGTGCAATTCATTCCGCTGGCCGAGGCGACTGGACTGATCGTGCCGCTGGGCGAATGGGTGCTGGAAGCGGCCTGTGCGCAGGCGGCGCTGTGGCAGATGGCCGGATTTCCGCCGTTTCGCGTGGCGGTGAACGTGTCCGCGCGCGAATTTACGGCGGCACTGCCGGCGCGCGTGCAGGATTTGCTGAGTCGCCATGCGCTCGGCCCGGCGTGGCTGGAGCTGGAAATCACCGAAAGTACGCTAATGAGCGATATCGATCGGGTGATTGATATCATGGATCAGATCACGGCACTGGGCGTGAGCCTGTCGCTGGACGATTTTGGAACCGGGTATTCGAGTCTGTCGTACCTGAAACGCTTCCCGATCGATACCTTGAAGATCGACCGCTCGTTCACCATGGGTTTGCCGCGCGACAGCAATGACTGCGCGATTGCCAGCACCATCATCAGCATCGCCCAGAAACTGCACCTTGGGGTGATCGCCGAAGGGGTCGAGACCTCGGAGCAGCTGGCGTTTCTGCGCAGCGCGGGCTGCGATGAAGTGCAGGGGTATCTGTATTCCAAGCCCTTGACGGCCAGCGCGTTTGAGAACCTGCTGCGCGAGCGCTGGCTGCCCTTCAGCGAGTGAGGGCTTACGCTGCCCGGGGTGGGGTGTTTTCTGTATAATGCTGGTCTGCAGGAAGCGTGGCCGAGCGGTTGAAGGCACCAGTCTTGAAAACTGGCGACGGGGGAACCTGTTCGTGAGTTCGAATCTCACCGCTTCCGCCAGGAAACAAATAACCGCCCATGAGGCGGTTTTTTGTTTCCTGGCGGAAGCGATTGGCCCCTCGCGCGTACTCGCGCGTGGCTCTCCGAATCGGCCGATTGCTGCCCGCGCCGTGGTACCTCTGATCGGGGTTTACCAATTTTTCACACGACAACATTTCCCATGAGCAGATATCTCAAGCAGGTTCGAGCTCTCTAGCGATCAGATCTAATGCAGCACGGGACAATAGGCCACTTCTCGTCTCATGACGAGAGCTGGCATAAGCGTCGATCTTTTGAAGAACGAATCTGGGAAGTGAGATATTGATGCGCTCAGGCTTAGTATCTAGCTTTGATGCATCAACGTCCACGAGTGCCCAGATTGCTCCAACAAATTCTTCACTTCCAATCAAATCTTCGATCTGTGAAGGTCCAATTTCTAAACTTTCACCTGTTTCGGCCAACGCTTCAAAGTGGCCATAAATTGCGTCCTTAACATTGTGGAGTGCTTCAGCGATGGTGTCGCCCCAAGAGAAGCACCCTGGCACGTCAGGGACGGTTACTCCATAGACACTTCCTACATCTTTGTGGATTGCGACAGGCAGTTCCATAGATGTTCCTCCAAGGTAATGCGGACTACGTGGATGGTGTTGCAAGGCATGGCGAATTAAATTCTATTATTGAAATATTTGCATTTGTAAAACTTAAGCCGGAAAAAACAGGCTATTTCAGCCCGGCTTGTTTCAAGATGCTATTAACGGTTCCGATCGGCAGATCCTTCTTTGGGTGCGGGACCGTAACAAGGCCCGGCCGGTCAAGATGTTTGAAATGGTGATGGCTCCCAGTCACTCGAACTTCCTTCCATCCGTCTTCCACCAGCATCCGAATCAGCTCTCTTGAATTCATCGAAGGCCTCTCGGTTGTTGATGTGTGTAATCATACACATCAATTTGCGTTGTGTGTAGTTTTGTGTAGAGGTGTGGTGGAATCTGTTGTGCTGGCCAGGATTCGAATTAGTTGGTGCGGATGTTGGTACTGATGAGTATAAAAATCGAAAATATTATGTGAAATCAATAGGTTGCAAACTCACGGCGGTGATTCAAGCGGCGGTTGCGGAAGTGAAGCGCAAGAAAGCACTTCCCGCAGTAAACGCGCTTAAGCTGCAGAACTTCACCGAAGGACTGTGTGCCCAGATATTTCACGTCGGCCCATTTAGTGAGGAAGGCCCGACCATCCAGCGAGTCCACGATTTTATCGGCGCACGCTCTGGTCTAGCTGGAAAGCACCACGAAGTGTATCTGAGCGACATACGTCGTGCCGATCCGGCCAAATGGAAAACCATCATTCGCCAACCTATGGAATGAAGGCCAACTCGTTCGCGCCGACGCCTGTTGGTGCGTGGATCTGCCCATACTTCAGACCGCATGTTGCACGTCAGGTTAATTTTATGTATGATGACCATCATGCGAAAAGAAACCAGCAAAACACGAACCGCGGCAAAAGAAGCCTCCCACGAGCGCATCGTCAATGCCGCCTCACGCGCCATCCGGCGGAGCGGCTACGACGGCACGGGTGTGGCCGACATCATGAAGGAGGCCGGCCTGACTCACGGTGCCTTTTACGCCCATTTCCCGTCGCGCGAGGCCATGCTGGCGGAAGCGGCGAGTCGGGCGTGCGCGGAGTCGGCCACCCTGGCGGCGAACGTTGTCGCCGGCGTGCCCCCCGAGCAGGCCCTGGCATGCATGCTTCGCACCTACCTCTCGCGCGAGCATTTGGAGCAGGTGGAGCAGGGATGTCCGCTGGCCGCGCTAGGCTCGGAGACGCAGCGCCAGGCCCCCGAAGTTCGCCGTGTGACCACCCGCCACATCAAGGAAATGATCGATCTGGTCGCCCGCCAGTCGCCCGACTGGGGCCAGCCTGTTAGCCACGAACGCGCCCTTGTGACCATCTCCACCATGGTGGGCACATTGCTGTTGGCGCGTGCGGTCGACGATCCCGCGCTGGCGGACAGCCTGTGCGCGGCCGCATTGAAGCATCTGGCCCCCACCTGATTTAACCGATATCCACCGACTTCTCGCTCGCCTAAATATATGATGATCATCATGCGAAATAATCGTGCTGCCAGCCAAGCGAACCCATCTGTTTCGCAGTGCCCCCCGTTTGCCAACCTATCCCGCATCCCCCTTGCTGAAGGAGAAATGTCATGAACATGAAAAACAAAGTTGCCCTCGTTACCGGGGCCTCCTCGGGCATTGGCGAAGCGACCGCCCAGCTGCTGTCGTCGGCCGGCTACAAGGTGTACGGCACCAGCAGGCGCGGCGGGCAGGCCGGTCAACAATCCTTCGAGATGTTGCCCCTTGACGTGACCAAGGACGAGTCGGTCGAAGCGGCCGTCCAGAAGCTGATCGAAACGGAAGGCCGCATCGACCTCCTCGTCAACAACGCCGGTTTCGGGGTCGCTCCATCCGGTGCGGAAGAGAGTTCGATCGAGCAGGCCCAGTCGGTCTTCAATACGAACTTCTTCGGGATGGTGCGGATGACCCGGGCCGTCGTGCCGCACATGCGCGGCCAGGGAGGCGGGCGCATCATCAACATCGGGTCGGTGCTCGGCTTCCTGCCCATGCCTTACATGGCGCTGTACTCCGCCGCCAAGCATGCGGTCGCGGGCTATTCGGAAGCGCTCGACCATGAACTGCGCACGCTGGGCATTCGCGTCTCGGTGGTCGAGCCGGCCTACATCAATACGCCGTTCGATGCGAACCTGATGAAACCGGATGCGCCCCTTGAGGTGTATCGCGAGGCACGCGCGGGCGTGGAACGGCGGGTCAAGGAAGTGCTGGTGGGCGCGGACGGGCCGGATGTGGTGGCCGACATCGTGCTCAAGGCAGCCACGGCTGCTCATCCAAAGATCCGCTACGCCCCTGGCCTTGCCAGCCGCATGCGCCTGCTGCGCCGGTTCGCGCCCGCCAGCGTGCTCGACGCAGGAGTTCGGAAAGACCTTCGGCTCGCAGCGTAGACGCTGCTAACCAACAAGCTCAGCGTGCGCGGCTACATCGGTGTGCCGATGCTGAGCCGTTCGCAAACCTGGCGCACGCCAGGAATAACAAGGAAAAATATGAAAGCATTTATTCTCGAGAGATATGGAAAAAAGCGCACCTTGCAGCTGGCAGACATGCCGACGCCGGAACTGCGCGACGACGAGGTGTTGGTCCAGGTCCATGCCGCCGGCGTCAATCTGCTGGACTCCAAGATCCGGGACGGCGAGTTCAAGCTGATCCTTCCCTATCGCCTGCCCCTCATCCTGGGCCACGACGTCGCCGGGGTGATTGTCAAGGTCGGCCCGGGCGTACGCCAGTTCAAGCCGGGTGACGAAGTCTATGCGCGGCCGGATGATTTTCGGATCGGTACGTTCGCCGAATTCGTCCCAGTCAAAGAGGCTTCCCTGGCGCTCAAGCCCAAGGGACTGACGATGGAGGAAGCAGCTTCCATTCCCCTGGTGGCGCTTACCGCATGGCAGGCACTGGTCGAGAAGGCTGGATTAAAGAAAGGGCAGAAAGTGTTCATTCAGGCCGGCTCCGGCGGCGTGGGCACGTTTGCCATCCAGCTGGCCAAGCATCTTGGCGCGACCGTTGCCACGACGACGAGCGCGGCCAATGTCGCGCTGGTAAAGAGTCTGGGCGCTGACATCGTCGTCGACTACAAGACCCAGAACTTTGAGGATGTCTTGCACGATTACGACGTGGTCCTGAACAGCCAGGATGGCAAGACGCTCGAAAAATCCCTCGGCGTGCTCAAGCCCGGCGGAAAACTCATCTCCATTTCCGGGCCACCTGATCCCGAATTCGGCAAGGAAATCGGGGCGCCCGGGTTGGTGAAGCTGGTCCTGCGGCTGCTCAGTTCAGGCATCCGGCGCAAGGCAAAGCGCCGCGGGGTCAGCTTTTCGTTCCTCTTCATGAAGGCGAACGGGAGCCAACTGCGCGAGATCACCCGTCTGTTCGATGCGGGGGTCATACGCCCGGTGGTGGACCGGGTCTTTCCGTTCGAATCAACCAACGCGGCCATGGCCTACGTCGAAGCGGGCCGTGCAAAGGGCAAAGTTGTCGTCACCGTGAAATAGAAGCAAATCTTGCAAAATCCGTTCGTCCCTCACCTTGGAGATTCCCATGAAAATTGAAAATGCCGTCGTCCTCGTCACTGGTGCCAACCGCGGAATCGGCCTGGCGTTTGCGCGCGAATTGCTCGCTCGTGGCGCCCGCAAGATTTACGCTGCCGCGCGAAATCCAGCCACGGTCACCTTGCCAGGTGTTCAAGCCTTGCAGCTTGACGTGACCAAGCCCGAGGAGGTCCATGCCGCCGCCCAACAGGCTGCGGACGTCTCCCTGGTGATCAATAACGCTGGCGTTGCCCAACCCGGCGGGTTTCTTGCGCAGGACAGCGAAGCGCTTGCGCGTCGCCTTTTCGAGACCAATTTCTTTGGCATGCTAAACATGAGCAAGGCCTTCGCGCCCGTGCTCAAGGCCAACGGCGGAGGTGCGCTGCTCAATGTGTTGTCGGTCGCGTCATGGGTCAACGGCGGAGAGCTGGCCGCCTATTCGGCGAGCAAGTCGGCCGCGTGGTCGCTGACCAACGCGCTGCGCCATGAGCTGGCCGGGCAGAAGACGCAGGTGCTGGGCTTGCACATGGCCTACGTCGACACCGATCTTACGCGCGGCTTCGACGTGCAAAAGAGCAGCGCCGAGGAGATTGTCCTGCACGCGCTCGACGGGCTTGAGGCGGGCGCCGATGAAGTGCTGGCCGATGCGCTGACCCAGCAGGTCAGGCAAGGCTTGACGGCGTCGCGCCCAGTCTACCTTCCCCAGAGTACCTGAGTTCGGAACGGCTAAGCTGCTGGCTGAGCGCCATGTAAGGCCGGCAGATAGCAACCGTTCATGCGCAGCCGTGATTGCAGGGCCTCACAGCTTCGAGCGCAGCAGCAGCTCGTTACGCTTCTTATTAAAGTCTTCCTTCGCCTTCTGCACCACCTCAGTCTCGGTGGCGCTCAACAGCTCTTCCATCACGTGGGTCAAATGCGCCTGCATGGCCGCGCGGGCGGCAGGCGCATCACGGTCACGCAGCGCGTCCACGATGGCGCGATGATCGTCCACGAACGCCGGGATGCCGACCCGGCGCGCGCGGCGGAATATCTCGCGCGTCAGCGGCGCCTTGTAGCGCAGGTCCCACAAGGTCTCGACCACCAGGCTCATGGCCGCGTTGCGGGTGGCGCGTGCAATCTTGAAGTGGAATTCGCGGTCGGCCGAATCGTCCATCACGTTCTTGTCGAACGCGCGCTTCATGTCGTCGAGCAGGCCATACAGGGCCGCCACTTCCTCGTCGGTGATGCACTTGGCGGCCAGCGCTGCGGATTCGCCTTCGATCAGCTTGCGCGCTTCGGTCAGTTCGAACGCGCCGATGTCCAGATCCGGCTCGGGCGCGGGAGGAGGGGCCACGTCGGCCACGTACACGCCGGCATTGTGGCGCGGCTCGACGATGCCGCGGATCGATAGCGCGATCATCGCTTCGCGGATGGTGGCGCGGCTGACGTCGTAAGTCTCAGTCAATTCGCGCTCCGATGGCAGTTTCTGCCCGGGGGCATAGCGTCCCGCAGCGATCGCCTCGGCAATGGCGTTGGCCACTCCCTGATATAGTTTGCGCGCGTCGTTCGTCGTTGTCATAGTGAAGCCAGGATTAAAGGCACAGATTACCGGTCTTGCTCCGCTGCCGCAAGGGTAACTGCTTGACAAAATAAGGCCGTGGCCAGTCTAATGGCGCTTTGGCGGCAAAATTGTCTGACAATTCACTATAATACCAGGAGACTCCATGCATCCCAGGACCAAGATCGCGCTCGCCCTGAGCCTGACGCTTTCGGGCGCCGCGCACGCCGCTCCGCCCGCCGGCGCGGTCATCTTCCAGAACAACTGCGCGATGTGCCACTCGGTCTCGCCCGAGATGAATACGCTGGCTGGCCCCGCATTGTTCAACCTCGTCGGCCGCAAGGTGGCAGGCGCGCCGAACTTCCCGTATTCGAAGGCGCTGACCACGCTGGGCGGCAAAGGCAAGCGCTGGACCAAGGAAGAACTGGCCCTGTTCCTGAAAGACCCGGCCACCTACGCGCCCGGCACCGCGATGCCGGTCAACGTGGCCAAGCCGGCCGACCGCGCCGCGCTGGTCGCCTACCTGGCAACCGTAAAGGGCAAGGTGGTGGCCGCCAAGACCGAGCCAGTCAAGGCCGCCGGCGCTGTCAAGGAGGAGCACTGGAGCGACGACACGCCTGGCCGCATCCACGAAGTGCGCATGGCCGATCTGCCGCCGCCCTTCGCCAGCGCCAGTGCCGGCAATGGCCCGCAGACGGTCGGACGGCCCCAGGACGTGATGCCATCGGTGCCCGACAACTTCAAGGTTAATCTGTGGACCACCGACCCGGACCGCGGCCGCGTCATGGCCAAGTCGCCCAACGGCGACATCTTTATCTCGTCGACGTCCAAACGGCTCATCAAGGTGTTCCGCTCGTCGACCGGCGAGAAAGCCGATACCGTGAGCGTATTCGCCTCCAGGCTGGACCGCCCGTTCGGCTTCGCCTTCTGGCCGGCCGGCCCGAATCCGCAGTACCTGTATGTCGCCAACGTCAATTCGATCGTGCGCTTCCCGTACAAGAACGGCGACCTGGTCGCCAGCGCCGAACCCGAAGTGGTGGTGCCGGCCCTGACGGCCGAAACGGGCAGCCATTCCTCGCGCACGCTGGTGTTCTCCGCTGACGGGAAGACCATGTACCTGTCGATCGGTTCGGCTTCGAACGTGGCCGAAGGAATCGGCGCCACGCCGCCGGAGCCGCTGGCCCAGTGGGAAGCCAAACATGGCACGGGCGCCGCCTGGGGTTCCGAACTTGACCGCGCCATTGTGCTGGCCTTCGATGCGGACGGCAAGAACAAGCGCACCTTCGCCACCGGCCTGCGCAACTGCGTCGGCATGTATCTGTATCCACGCACCGGAGACCTGATGTGCAGCGTGAACGAGCGCGATATGCTGGGCGATAACCTGCCGCCGGACTACCTCACCCGCGTCAAGGCCAACGCTTACTACGGCTGGCCGTGGTACTACATCGGCGACCATGAAGAGCCGCGCCTGAAGGGCCATCGTCCGGACCTGAAGGGCAAGGTCACCGTGCCGGATATGCTGCTGGCCGCGCACTCGGCGCCGCTCGGCATGACCATGTACCAGGCACCGGCAGGCGCCAAGGCGGCGTTCCCGAACGAGTACGACGGCGATATCTTCCTGGCTTTGCACGGCTCGTGGAACCGCGCCACCCGCACCGGTTCGAAGGTGGTCCGCGCCTTCATGAAAGACGGTGTACCGACCGGGAAGTACCAGGATTTCGTGACCGGCTTCGTCGTCAGCGACAAGGAAGTGTGGGGCCGTCCATCGTCGGTAGTGGTGCAGAACGATGGCTCGCTGCTGGTGGACGATGACGTGACCGGCGAAATCTGGCGCGTGGCGCCGAAGTAAGGCAGGCGATTCAAGCACCGATTGGCTGGCGGTGGGGGACGCCGCGCTGACCGGCTATGGGACTGCACTGCTACAGGTGCGGCAGGCCTATGCGCGCCACCTGCACGCCTGGTACCGGCAGGAGCAGCGCTGGCCCGACAGCCCGTTCTGGAAGCGCCGCCACGGTACTCCCGCAGCGCATTGAATGGTTGGGCGGGCAGCGCGCTTTTGCAGATCAGGCGATCCGGTCGCCGCGGATGTATCTGTACACGCCCGACATGTCCAGCTTCGCGAAGCCGGCATTGACGGCGCCATCGAGCGCTGCCTGCGCGGTCCGCGCGGTGGTCAAGTCAAGGCCAACGCTCTGCTCGGCTTCTTTGCAGGCATACGCCATATCCTTGGCCATCAGGTGCAGGTGGAAGTTCGGCGCAAAGTCTTCCCTCATCATGCGCGTGCCCACGGTCTTGACTACCGGGCTGGCTGGCGCGCCGTTCATCAGGGTCTCGAAAGCCAGTTCGCGATCCAGGCCGCTGCGGTCGATCCACGCCATCGCCTCGGCCATGGCGACCAGCTGCGCGCCGCACACGAAGTTGTTGATCAGTTTGAAGACAGCGCCGCTGCCGATCGGGCCGAGCGGAATGATCTGCCTGCTCATGACTGTCAGTACAGGACGGGCGCGTTCGAGCGTGCCGGCATCGCCGCCGACCAGGAAGTTCAATTCGCCCGCCGCAGCCTGCGCGCGGCTGCCGGTAACCGGCGCATCGAGCGGCATGCCGCCGCTTTCGGCAACTTCAGCGGCCCAGTCGCGCACCCATTCTGGGGTGAGAGTGGAGCAGTCGATGCAGACCGCGCCGGCTTTCAGGCCGGCCAGCGCACCCTGCTCGTCGAGCCACACGCCACGCGAGGCGTTATCGTCGGCCACCATGGCGATGACGATGTCGGCGGCATCGGCGGCATCGCGCGGCGAAGTGGCGATGCGCGCGCGTCCTTCGAAGGGGGCGGCCTTGTCGGGATTGCGGTTGTAGACGGTTACCGCAAAGCCGGCCTTGATCAGGTTGTCGGCCATGCCGACGCCCATCAGGCCGAGGCCCAGAATGGCCACCGCCGTGCTGCTATTTGCTTCGGTCATGCTAATCCTCGGATAAATGAATGACGGGCTATCACTATAGCGCCGTCGCGAGAAACGCGCACTACTCAATCACGTCGAAGTCCTTGAGCTTCGCTTCGTTGATCGTCAGGCCCAGCCCATGCACGTTTTCGTCCAGGTCGATATGGCCATCGACCGGCAGCGGTTCGCCGTTGAAGCAGTACCAGAACAGCTCGTTGCCGACCTCCACATCCACCTGCGGGAAGAATTCGGCCATCGGCGAATTCAGGCTGGCCATGACGATGTGATAGTTGTGCATCTGGCCCGCGTGCGGGATCACCGGAATCTGGTGCGCCTCGGCCAGCGCCGCGATCTTGCGCGCCTGCGTGATGCCGCCCACGCGATTGGTGTCGAACTGGATGTAATCGACCGCGCGCGCTTCGATCAGCTCGCGGAAGCCGAACAGCGTGAACTCGTGCTCGCCACCCGAAATGGGTACGCGCCCGAACTTCTTCAACTCCGCGTAGCCGTGGATATCGTCCGGCAGCACGGCTTCTTCCAGCCAGCGCAGGTTGTACTGTTCAAGGCGCGGGATCATGCGCTTTGCATAATCCAGGTTCCAGCCCATGTAGGCATCGGCCATGATGTCGATTTCCTCGCCGACGGTCTCGCGCACGGTGCGTACCAGCTCCAGGTTGCGCTGCATGCCGGCCGCGCCGCCCAATCTGGTGTTATTGCGGCGCGCCTCGCCG
>CBFGOU010000091.1:0-11534 GCA_965650445.1 uncultured Oxalobacteraceae bacterium
GGAAGCCGCTACCTTGTTCGGTATTCTCGAATCCATGGGCAAAGAGGTATACATGGCCGTGTATGGGCATCTTGGAGCTGCTGCCTGCCGGATTGTGGTGCCGGGTTATTCGGAAGTTTATCCGGTCGAAGATTTGGTCTGGGATAACACAAACAAATCGCTGTTGTTTCGCGCCGACATTTTGAACTTGCATCGCCTGGACGATGCCAGCCTGGAGGCGCTGCTTGAGCGTTTAGATAACAGTGAGCTAGACGAGTACTCCGACATCGCCACACTGATTGGCATCGAATTTGACGAGAACACGGTCTGGGGTCAACTGACAGTTCTGGAGTTGAAGCTGCTGATTCATCTCGCATTACAGCAGTTTGAGGCGGCGCAAGAGCTGGTGGAAGCCTTCCTGCAGTACAACGACAACTCGGTCGAGCGCGGATTGTTTTATCAGGCCTTGAATGTGGTGCTGGAGGTTCTGCTGAATGACGAGTTGGAACTGGACGATTACGTGGTTAATTTCCGCCGGATGTTTGGCAATCCCCGGATGGATGCGGTGTTGGGGTCGGTGGACGGCAGCGTGCGCTTCTTTGGCTTAACGCCAACGAGTATGAAGCTGGAGGGGCTCGACAGGCACCAGCGGCTGATCGACAGCTACAAAAAATTGCACGTAGCGCGTGCCAAGGTGGCGGCTACGTCCAGCTAGGATTTAGCGGTAACGGACGAAGCCGCTAAGAACGCGAGCTTCGCCCTGAAACCACCAATGTATGAAGTTTATGTGCTGGCACTACAGCTCTTCGCATAATTTATATTATGTCAAATACGGAGTCCGAAGAGAACAACGGTTTACATGAGGGTTGGCCGGGATTCGTGCAAAAATACCCAAATCCTCCTGTAAGTGATTGATTTTTTGAGAATTAAGGCTCCTCGGATCTGGCCTAAGCCCAGCTTGAGGGCTGGCCACAAAGCGCTCTTGTCCAGATTTCTCTACGGTAGTCGACCGACAGAATTCTTCCCGTGCTAGCGACACAATTTTGTTAATCCTTGTATCTGGGGATACGAGCGCGACCTACTAACACGATTCTGTCGTGGTTTTGCTGTGCTCTCCGCAAACTCACAAAATTCTGTCGCCGCTCAAGAGAGCAATTTGGGTGGTGCTCCCCCCATTTTCGACTTGCTCACAAATTTCGGTCGCGTTGCTCTAGCGTCGCGTTGCAGGCACGATCGACGCGCTAACAAATTTCTGTCGCTACGCGTAGGTTTCCATGCCCAGGCCGTCTGCCGAACGATTTCTTTGTTTTTGATCGTCATCCGTAAAGATCTGGTCGCGCCAGTGACGGCGCCTCCCCCGAATTGTTGCACCAAAATACGCGTCCATCTTCCAGAATAAAATGCGCCATACAGCCCTGATTCCGCCAAACAGACGGCTTTAATGTCGCGCGTCCTGCCCTACTGGCGTGTACTGACCAGCGCGGTCTGTGTGGCGCACGAAGCGGCAAAGAAATTACTTGGCCGCAGCCGTCAGGGCATCGAAACAAAGCCCAGAAGTGCTCGTCCTTGTGGGCGACGACATAAAACCGACCTGGCTCGACACTTTCGCTCGGAAGCACCCTTGGGATTATTAAAATACTTTCAAAATGGATCGGCGGCAGAACCCGGCGGGAATTTGGCGTGCTGGTCGGTGCGTCCCCGCCGGCAGGTGCTGCCGGCGGCTGTCCTTTGAACCATTCGGCCAGTGCTGAGAAAATGCTCATGGTGTTGGAAGTTTCCCGAGAGAGGCCATACCGAGACGATAACCATTTTCAGAGGCGTTTAGCAGCCCCGACGTGCCGCAGCAGAAGCAATTGGGATTGCGGATGTTCTTAATGCTGGAAAAGTTCAGGTGGACGAAATCGATCCAGACGTTATCGGCCGAAAAATCTTCAGACAAACGTCGATAGCGCCTCACCAGATTCATGAATGTGGAAATAGCGAAGTCGGCAACCATGCTCGTAAATGGACCGACACCGGGTGCTGCTTCCCCTCCCCCCTTCAAGTAGTACTCGCGCAACAGCGTTTCTTTGTCCACGTTCTTCAGCTCCGGGCGCTCACGCACTGCGCGTTCATACGCGAGCTTTTCTTCAGTAACCACCCGCTGGCAGCGAAGGCAAGCGCCTGCCTCCGGCGCTATCACGCTGATCCGGCCGCGATGATCCCGCAAGTACGGGTCACCTTCTTCATCGTGATCAATGCGGCCTGTGAGGCCTACATCAATGCAAGGAAGGCAATAATAATACATCGCTTGGGTGAGAACGTCACGGCCACTGACATCGTCGGTACATCCGAAAATGATATCGGCTGTGGAGATCGCATCGACGGCATCGGGCGACCTGTCGACAAATTCCGCAATGGATGTGACCGCGCACGACAGTCCAAGGTTTGCAATGTAGCGGGCGAGCGTGTCCGCCTTGTTTTGGTCGACGTCTGCTACTCGGTATCCCCGAACCCGATTGAGATTGCTGGTCTCTAACTTATCGCCATCCACGACTATCAATTCTCCGATACCGCAGCGCGCCAGCAACGTAGCAAGTGCAGATCCCGTTCCGCCAGCACCGATGACGACAGCACGAAGTGACTGCAACTTTCGATTGAAAGGTTTGCCAAAAGCCGTTTCTTGGCGAGCAAGCGATGCCACATTCTCTTCAACGCCGGAGGAAGACCCAAGGTGTAGTTCGATACCGTCCGAAAGGACCGCCACGTGGCGCGCTGGGGTCGACAATTTTGGTGTCGCGCCCGATCGCGTACGCGCGTGCCAGCGCCCTTCACAAAGCACAAGTGTCACCAGTGCGACGGCTGTGCCGTTACAGCCAGCGTAACCTCGCAGAAGGTTCTGTTCGTTCTGGTCATCGATCGCCGAGAAGGCATGCGCACCTACAGGGTGGCTATGAATAAAACCCAGCTCGAGATGTTCTAATTCGCACCGCAAGTAGAACTCGGGCAGAAGCCTCATGTTGATGCGGACGTGCGTCGCTGAGCTGCTGACGATCCAGTCATCTTTGAGCTCCAATACGTCCACACAAACATACCGCGGAGACGCTTCAAGCCCGGCAACCGACCGATCGAGCTTGCGGAACAAGACCAGCGCAGCACGCTCGTGGCCCTCGGGATGCCCCTCGAGCCAGATACGAAGTTGCTCGTTTTGACTTCCGGTGAATACGATCCGCGCGCTCATACGCGTTTCGCATCAGGGTTGGCAAATGCCCAGGTCAAGCGGCTTACGATTTGTTCTATGTTGTCGACTTTCGGTCGCCACGGCTTGTTGTTCCAGTGGCGCGACCAGCGTAGGTACTCGACACCGGAAAACGTTCGACTGTCTTCGGCAGGTCCGCTAATGCTTGGGATAGGCACACCGTCCACGCGTTCGAGTTTGCAACTGGTCCAAAACATATCTCCGCCCTCGGTATTATAGTTTGCGGGGACAATGTAGAGCACGTCTAAGGCGGTGCAGGCGGCATCACCTGCCTTGTAGATACCGGCAGGAAGTGGGAAGCCCCGAAGAATCAGAAAGCGCGTCGCTTCGTCTTCGACATAGTCCTGCCCAATTTCCTTCAGGTATTCGTAATCGCTGTCGAATAGTAACGCCATGTTAGAGTCCACCCGCCTCTGAACTGGCATCTTGAGCATAGAATTTTTCGATTCCAGACTCGCCTAAGTCAAACCTGTCGTCATTAGCAACCAGGACGCCAGGACTGTTCTTGCGCTTGATGAACAGGTCCATGCCCTCGGGAATACCCGGCCCGACGCCACGGACATCGGCCCCGGTAATGAACTGCGTCGGCCACGGGTAGTTGTCGTTTTCGATTTTGAAGTGGTACGTTTTCATGGTAATGCCCTTTTCAGCGTGGATGGATTGCTTCTGGAAACCGACTGCTTATTAACACAACATAATTTACTGCTTCTACATGGAACGAATTCTATTCAACTGAATTAGTGCTTGTGGCAAGTCACATTGCGCAGGCTTATACGACCTTCTCAAGTCCGAATCGGAATGCTGATCTTCGGCTCGATGGCCTTGAGCTTGCTGTGGGCCGCCAGGATCTTGTCGTAGATGTCCGCGTGTTTTGGCGCCTCGACCGTCACCACGAGTGCATAACGAATCAATTCGCTGCCCGTACCCGCAGCGCCGCCGCCGTCGCGCGCGTTGTAGTGCACGTCGAAAGTCGCTTGGTCCAGGCTGGATCCACGGAAGTTGTCGGTCGCATGCAACACGGTCTCCCATTTTCCAAGATCAGTACGCTGCTCCTGTTCGGTGCGAAACTCCGTCGACGTGAAGAAGGAGCGCGACTTGACCTGATTTCCGTTCATCTTGCCGGCGTGCGGGCGGAACGTGATTCCCAGTCCAGCTTTGGTATACGCTGCCGAATCCTCGATGTCGACCGGGCTCGCGTAGCAAAAGGTGGCGGTAATTTTCACGGTGCCATCCAACTGGGTCAACGGCAGCGGAACAGGTGCACGAAGATATTTTCCCGGGCGCAGCATGCCTTGGTAGATGATTCGCGCCACCCCATCGCCGCACATGATAACGTCGTTGACGTCTTGGGAAATTCGCCCCCAGCCGCCCTCCTCGGCGCTCACGTCGGCATTGGCGTCGGCGGCATGAATCATCAGTGCTCTGATGGTCAACGGGTGAACTTCCTCGCCGAGGATCGCTCTCACGCCGACGCCAGTGCGCAAGGCAAATGGTGACGCAAAACTAGTTCCCATCGTCGCATCGAGTTCAGCCTTCGGTCCCGGCCGGACAACGTGAAAGTATTCCTTGCCGCTTCCGCCGAATGCGAGCGCGTCCGGTTTGCGGCGACCTGGGCTACGCCCGGGCCCCTTGGCGCTGTAGGGTGCTTTTGCCCACTTCTCGGTTGAGAAATTCGCCGCGCCAATCGACAGCGCATTGACGCTGTCTGACGGCACCTGGATGCGATTGAGCTTCAAGGCATCATCGCGTTCGCCGTTGTTACCCACGGCGACGGTCACTAATGTGTCACCATCGCTGAGCATCGTATCGAGCACTGCGGTCCATGCGTGCACGTCCGTGTCTTCATACGGCAGATCCGGCCCGAGACTGAGATTGATGAACTGATACTGACGCGAGAGCAAAACTTCCTCGACATGCGCAAGCGTACGATACAGCTCGTATGGATCTTCGCCGTCCGAGGTCGCATCAAGGACCCGAAAATGGTCGGCGAGCGCATAAGGGCGAGCTGCAGTTCCTCCTGGCTCAATGGGCCCGAACAAGAACGCGGAAGTCACGCCCAAGCCGTGCGCGACGTATTCGTCGACGTCGCTTGCGGCAGGATCTGACTTTTCATACCTGCCAATATACCGATCGAGGACGTGCCGCGAAGGCAGTCCGCCATCCAAAATTGCCACTGTCGGCTCGCTCGACAGCGGTGCCGCGATAGGAAGTGTAAAACCAACCGCAACCCCATGGGCGCGAGGCATCGGTCGCGCGCTACGTACCTTGGGCATCGGCCGCACGACGCGCATGAGCGTGAATTGGGCCAGAACCGGCAAGCCGGACGCGTCGCCTTCAATGGCCAAGAACAGCATTCGGCCTACAGGAAACTCGTATTGCGTATTGACCTTGAATCCACAAGCGTTCGCATACGCACCAAAAGCCTGGCGCAAAATTTCCGGAGGCTGATCCGGAATCAGGTGCAGGCCTACCTCGAACACGTTGCCCGGGTTGCCATCAAAAGCGCGCACCCGATCCGCTGCTTCCATGCCTTTAAAATGTTCAATCTGCCGAAATTGGAGGGCTGCTGTGGTTCCGTCATCGAGGCCCAGCGCCAAGCTTGGCAGGCGCGCAAGCGCGGTCCTGGTGCCGGCAATGAAGAGTTCCGTGGTTTCGCACTCCAACGGGGCTTTGATCCGTAGATCCCGCCGCGGGCTGACGCGCGCGGTCCGGCTTCCAATCGAGACGAGGCCGACCTCCCTGAGCAACGCCTTTGGGAAAAAACTCTTCGAGATATACGCCGGATGCAGCTGTAGCTTCGCGACCGCGAAGTCGTGCGGACATGCCGTTGCAGGCAATTTCTTCAAATTGATGACAGCTTCTTTCATCTGAGGGATGATGATCGACTTTGCTTCATCAAGCGAGTAGGGGTGCGCCTTCTTGGACACCATGGGGGGAGCCGGAATGTCGTAGGTAAGAAGCTCGCCCTTACCAATGATGAAGCGGTTTGCCATACTCAATCTCCTTTTCGTGGCCCACGGCCCTTAATTGGCGAAGGCCCGGCATATTTACGCAAGGTGTCGCGTGCTACGCCTGTCAATTCAGAAATCTGGTTATGCGACATCCCACCCTCTTTCGCGAGCGTGACAGCCAGTTCGCGCCGTGCGGCTTTATCCAACGCCCCGACCTGTTGCAACGCGAGGTCGGCGACCAGCTTGCGTGGTTCACTTCTGTCGAGGACCGCGCTGCGACGAAGCGACAGCACCGTACGTTCGACATCCGAAAGGGAGTGGCCCTGCAGCGTCGCTGCAAGCGTATCGACCCAAGGCTCGAAGGCGTCGATATCGCGGCCGAGATAGCGCCTGACCGCGGCAAGCACCCCAGCGGCGTCGGCCAACTCGAAGTTGAGGATGCGGTCGAACCGGCGCCACAGTGCGGGGTCGATCAACTCAGGGTGGTTTGTCGCCGCCAGCAGCAGCCCCGAATCCGGCCAGCTGTCCACTTCCTGCAAGATGGCGGTCACCAAGCGTTTCAGCTCACCGACGTCAGACTCGTCGCTGCGCCGCTTGGCGATCGCATCGATTTCATCGAGCAGCAGTACTGCTTCGTTCTGCTTCGCATGGTCGAACACCATCCGCAGGTTGTTTCCGGTCTTGCCCAGCAAGCTGCTCATGACTGTGGTCAGGTCGAGTACCCACAACGGCTTGTTCAACTGGGCGGCAATGTAGCGCGCCGATAGCGTCTTCCCGACGCCTGGCGGACCCACCAGAATGGCCGATCGCGTCGGACGAATTCCATGCTGCGCCAGCTTCGCCCGCTCGGCGCGCTCACGCACGATGCCGTCGATCTGTCCGAACAGCGTTTCGGACAGGATTGGCTTCGCCGGGTTATCACGGTCGTCAAAAACTCGAATGAGCGACATTTTCGAATCGACGTCCACCGGAAAATGCTGAGAGAGCTCGTCGGGAACACCGCGGCGCATGATGGCCGGCCCGGAGGCGCGGGTTTGCGTTGTCTTCAGACTCTGGTCCAAGCCAGCCGATAGCGCTGGGCGCTTGACCCGATACTTGCGCACGAGCTTGGCCAAGAACAGGCGCACGTCCTCCATGGATGAGCCTGCTGCCAATCGAGCTAAATTGACGAAATCCTCTTCTATTCTGTCATCTACGTCAGTGTGTTGCACATTTGCCTCTTGTATAGCCGTGTAGTGTTGCCGAATCAATTGGCGAAGTATATGGCGAATCTGAAAAAATCGCCAATAAAATTTCTAAATTTGAAGTAATTGGGAGCCGCAGAGCCGAATGAGCGCCAGAAGCGGCGTTTGTGAAAAATCGGAGGTAGGGTCCTGGTGCGCAACGCGCGGACCTATAGGAGGGACGGCCGGGGTTCGTGTTTTGTTTCGCCAAAGTGAATTTAAGCGGATGATTTAAAAGACGAATTCACAATCTTAGTTTCGCGGAGAGGCGACCTGTTCGCGATCTAACCTCCCTGATCTGCTGGAAGAGCGCAGCGTCGTCGGCGGCGTGCTCAAAATGAGTAAGCCCCCCGGCGGGCGTGGCATACTGCCTGCATGAAGACAGCCGCCGACATCGAAACCGCTATCGCCGTGCGCTGCGCCGCGCTGGGCTTGGCGCGGCCGCAGGCGTTGGCCGATGCGGAGCCGTTTCCGTCAGGCCTGGTACACGTCCTGGGACTAGACCGGGACACGCTCGCGCCGCTGCCGGCCAAGCGGTGGCTATGGATGGCGGCGCAGACATCGAGCGTCAGCTACCGCGGCGTGCTCACACCCGAAGTGCTCTTGGCCGTGCTGGTGGGCGGTGACGTGCCCGACGAGTACCGGGCTCACGTGACGCATTTCCTGGACGAGGCTCCCATGCAGCTGGTGGTGATGGCCATCGAGCAGGCCGCCCAGCAAAGCGGCGTGCCGATCGCGTTCATCTGGCGCAGCGTTGCCCAGCTCAACAGTACGTTGCAGGGCCGCCGCCTTGGTACCGTGGGTGAATGCACGTGCGTTGCTCAAATTACGTAACCCCCAGCTATCGGGCTTGCCCCACGCTGGGGCACTTCCTCCCTGGCTGTAACCAGACGCCAGGTCAGCCGGAGCGCGTCCTGACGGCCGTGCAGCTGGCCAGCCACCGACACGCCGCCGGGTCACAGGCGGGGAAAAGCATCGGGGATGACAATGCAGTGACTTCACCTTGAAAGCGCTCTGCTCTGGAGAGTGCTGTGACGCGCTGTGCCTGGCTGCGGGGGCAGCCAAGCATTTGTGCTTTAGGCCCCGGTGACCAATACGTCAACCCGGCGCGCGTAAGCTGAATCATCAACTCCGCCGCTCATGACCCGGCCCTCGTATGCCCGCGAGAACTTCTGCTGCTGCAGGAAGTCCCGCACGGTTTGGGCGCGGCGAAGCCCAATATCGATATTTCGAAGGTAGGAGCTAGACTTGTTGGCATACCCAACGATGAAAACGACCGGACGCTGGCTCTCTGGAATCTTACCCAATGCCTCCTGGAACTCGTTGTAGAGCCGCTGTCTTTCGGTGGCAGCCAGGCTCACGCCGTTATCGTTAAAGCTCATGATCCTGATCTCGCCTTGGCCTGGCCTGGCGTCGAACCGCTTGTTCAGGACGTCGACCTTGTCGGATAGGTGCTTGAAAGCATCTGCTGTATTCGCCTGCATGAGTGCCAAGGTCGCCCACAACGGTAATGGCTCGTAAGGAAGAACGTTTACCTGCTTGCCTCCTGCCGAAGCGGGAATTTTATCAACCAGCTCCTTCTCCGCCTCTTTTGCGGTTTTCGCCAGCTCGGCCGCAGCAGCGACTGCCTCTTGTGGGGTCGTAGCGTTCATCACTTTGACGACAAATGCGTTGACGTTTGTCTGGATGGTGGTCTGACCTGCGAGTGCGGTTTTGATAACATCGGCCCGACTTGCTTCAGGTACAAGGCTAAGCACTGCCGGATCGGTTGCACGACAGAAGGTCAGCCGGCTCTGTTCTGCCAGCGAAGCCGCCTGACTGAGCTTCTGAGCCTCGGAGTGATTGTAGTCTACCGATCCGATCTTGATTGGGCCGCCTGCCCACTTTCCAATTGGGATCTCAATTCCAGCTCCTTTTATATTGCCTGCCGGCGATACGAAGCTGCCTATACACGCGTGGTTAACAATAGGAGAAGTCACAGGAGTTGTGCCTCCGAGAGTTCCCCCTCCTAAAATCCGCATTGACTCGCAGGCACTTAGTAGCATGGCCGCCGAGCTGATCGTCGCTGCGGCTAACAAAATTCGTTTCATGAAGTCTCCTGACCTTAGGTGATTAGACAGAGCCACGCACACGAGCACACGGCACTTGCACCGCCGACATAGTTGTCGCCATATCATCATATATCGGTTAACTAACCAGCAGTAAATTTTATTGTTTGATCAACTAAAAACCACATCTTAGGGACTGAGAGAGCGCGTCGCCGGGCTTGTCAATTATTCCATCTGACAACGAGCCGCCGTCGGATCAACTTTATCGTTTACCGACTGACTCTATTGCTTCAAGTCACTCATGCGCTGGTGGCGCCCCCACTGTGAACCGTGGTTTCGCGCGCGGTAGTCGGATCAGTCACCTCGCTGCCTCTGTGCAGGCGTGGCGCCCCCGCCGGGTTCGCGGCTTCGCGAGGTGTCGCTCAGGAAGGACCGGAGTTCCGCCGCGATGCCCTGGTGTGCCGCCAGCATCGCCTGCGCCGCAGACAGGGCCAACTCCCCGTCCCGCACCTGGCCGGTCAGTTCCGCGATGCGTTTGTCGGCGCCGGCCAGCCGCTCGGTGGCCGCCTGGAGTTGTGCGGCCTGGGCAGCGAATTGGGCCTCCAGCGCATGGAGCTGCTCGATCCGCTTCGCCTGCCCGCGGCCGGCCGACTGCTGTTCGTACAGTGCCTGCTTCGCATGGGACAGTTCCGCGACCAGCTTGACCCCTTCCTGGTTCAGCCTCGTGACCTCGTCATGCTTCGCGACCAGATCTTGCCGCAATTGGCGAATCTCGGCCTGCAGGTGCTGCACCTGCTGCTCGTGGCGGCGCTGATCCTGGTCGCGCTGTTCCTTGACCGATTGCCGGTAATGCTCCAGCGCGTCGCGCGCGTGCGTGTGCTTTTCCTCCAGGGATCGAAGGTGCTCATCGTTTTCGAGCAGCCTCTCCTTCAGGTCCGCCACCTGCTGTTCGGCCAAACGGCGGGCGATCGCCTCCGCTTGCAAATTGGCGCTCGTACGCGCGTGCCGGTCCCGCTCGCTCTCGGCGGCGTCCGCCAGCTGCTCGAGCTGGGTGCTGGCCGTCGCCAGTTCGCCCTGGAGCGTCTCCAGTTGCGCGGCCGTTGAACGCTCCTGCGCGAGGCGCGCGGCTTCGACGGCGGCAACGCGCGCATCAGCTTCCTCGTGCAACCGCGCCGCGAGTCGCTCGACGAGATCCTGCAGCGCCTCGCCGATCGACGCCTTTCGGCCCGCGGCGCCGCCATCCTCCTCGTCGAGCTCCTTCAGGTATTTGTGGATGGTAGTTTTCGACCCGGTATTGCCCAGCGCCACACGCACGGCGTCGACGGACGGATGCCGCCCCTGGGCGATCAGCCCGTCGCGGGCCTTCCTGACCTCCGATAGGTACAGTCCAGTACGGGCCATGAAGTCTCCATGAAATAAGATAATATATTACATGCCACATAATTACATACCAATCGTACGCCAGCCTTTCCAGGTATTCAAGGATGATATAAAGCTTGATAACCCTGTTTTATCCCGCGTGATCCCCGAAAAAGCGTATGATCGGGCCGAATCCGCCTGTAATGCCCGCTTTCAGACCACGAAAGGACTCGCATGGCCACCGCCAAGCCCGCCAACGCCAGGACGTTCTCGCTCCAGTCCCCGGGCGACCTGTATTGCAAACTGAACTTCGAGGCGCTCGCCCTACGCAACCACCCGCCGGCGGACCTGGACGCGCGCGCCTACGCGGTGATGAACGCCATCACGACCGCGTGGCAGATGAAGGACTGGGTGTACGCGGCGCTGGCCGGGGCGGGACAGCTCGACCGCCTGCACACGTTCGCGGGCCGGACGATCAAGGGACGAAAGGAGTTCGGCGTTTACCTGACGGGACGCTCGCCCTGGATGAACATGTGCTTCCAGCTAGCCACCGCCGCCAAGCATTTCGAGGTGGGCCAGAAGGCGGGCCCGGAAGTGGTCACCGGCGTCGATTTCCAAGTCGACCCGGCGGGGATCGCGCACGACCTCGCGGGGCGCGAGGAGTTGACGGTGGCCACGCGCGAGAACACGATTTCCGGCCCGGACCTGGTCCTGCTGCTCGACCACATGTGGCGCC
>CBFGOU010000092.1:0-11533 GCA_965650445.1 uncultured Oxalobacteraceae bacterium
CAGGCGACGTCAGCCATGAACTGCGCACACCGCTGACCGTCATCATCGGCGCAGCCGAAATCCTCGCCGCCAACGCCCAGGGCCAGCCGGCCATCGCCGGCCCTGCCGACCGCATTTTGCGCGCCGCCAACGAAGCGGCCGATTGCGTGCGCGTCCTGCTGCTGCTGGCGCGTTCGCCCGAACTGATTCCGCAGACCGAAACCGATATCGACGCCGTCGTGCGGGCCGACACGGCGCGCTACCAGAGCCTGGTCGACGGCAAGCCGGTCCAGCTGCGTTACCTGGGCGGAACGCCGTTCAGCGTGCCCGGACCGGCCGAACTGTACACCGCCGCCATCGGCAACCTGATCCGGAACGCCTGCCAGTACACCGAGCAAGGATCTGTCGAAATACGCCTGGGCGAACGCTCCGTCATCGTGGCCGATACCGGTCCCGGATTGCCGCAGGCGGTGCGCGCCACCCTCGCGAACCATGCCGGTGTCGCGGCTGGCAACGGCTCGTCGGGCACCGGCATCGGCCTGACCCTGGTACGCCGCATCTGCGAGTGCCTGGGCGCCACCCTTACCCTGGACGACCGTCCCGGCGGCGGAAGCGTGTTTGAAATTAGCTTCTCAGCCAATTTCACAAAATCTTAACGGCGGCTTTACATCGATTTGATGTTACGCAAGGTATCTTGAACCGATGTGAGCGGCCGCGCCTTGGCCGCCGCATTGCCTTGAGGATACTGGTTTGAAAATTAACACTGCGCCGCAAGTGAATGCAGCGGCATTTACCCTGATCGCATCGACGTTCCTGGTGCTCGCCTACAACACGAGCTTTTGGCGCTCGTTTTTTGATGCCACCGGCAACTTTAGTTTGACCAACCTGCCGCTCTACCTCGGCAGTTTCCTGCTGATCGTTCTGCTGTTCAACGCCTTCCTCACACTGGTCAACTTCCGCTATCTGCTCAAGCCGGTGCTGGTGACACTGTTCGTCGCCACCGCGGCCACCAGCTACTTCATGAATCACTACGGCACCCAGATCGACCGCTCGATGGTGCAAAACCTGTTCGAGACCGATGTGCGCGAAGCGCGCGAACTGCTCAATCCGCGCCTGATCCTGACCATCTGCCTGCTTGGCGTGCTGCCGTCGGTTGCCGTCTGGCGGGTCCGCCTGGTCTATCCCAGCTGGCGCCGCGACCTCGGTCTGAAGGCCGGCATCGTCGGCATCTCGGCCCTGCTCATCGCCGCGCTGCTGTTCGCCTTTTTCAAATCGCTCGCGCCGGCCCTGCGCGAACACCGCGAGCTGCGGTTTTTGCTCACGCCGACCAACTACCTGCAAGCGGTGCACTCCTACTTCAAGCAAAAGGAAGACGCCTCGGCCATCGTGGTGGCGCCGCTCGGAACCGACGCGGTGCGCAGCGTCGCCATGGCTGGCAACGGGCAGCGTTCAGTCACGGTGATTGTGGTCGGCGAAACCGCGCGCGCCGCAAATTTCTCGTTGAACGGTTATGCACGCGTCACCAATCCCGAGCTGGCGCGCCAGAGTGGGCTGGTCAACTTCACGGATGTTCAATCGTGCGGCACCGCCACCGCCGTCTCGCTGCCTTGCCTGTTCTCGGCCATGGGCCGCGAAGACTATTCGGACCGCAAGGCACGCAGCCAGGAAGGGCTGCTCGACGTCCTCTCCCACGCCGGTTTCAAGGTGCTCTGGCGCGATAACAATTCCGGCTGCAAGGGCGCATGCGACCGGGTTGCCTACGAAGACCTGTCGCGCCCCGAGCCCGGCAACCGCTGGTGCGTCGGCGACGAATGCTACGACGAGCGTCTGCTCGACCGCCTGCCGGAGATCATCCGCGACGCCAAGGACGACCTGGTGGTGGTGCTGCACCAGAAGGGCAGCCATGGACCCGAATACGACAAACGCTATCCGGCCGCATTCCGCCGCTTCACGCCCGTGTGCCAGACCAGCGAGCTGCAAACCTGCAGCCGCGAGTCCATCGTCGCAGCCTACGACAACACCATCCTGTACACCGACCACTTCCTCAACCAGACCATCGAGCTGCTCAAGAAAAGCGCCGCGCAGGACAAGGTCAACACGGCCATGATGTACTTCTCCGACCACGGCGAATCGCTTGGAGAAAAAAACATGTACCTGCACGGCGCGCCCTACATAATCTCGCCCAACGAGCAGCGTGCCGTGCCGATGATGATGTGGCTCTCGGACGGTTTCGCCTCGCGCTTTCATATCGACCAGCGCTGCCTGGCCGCGCGCGCCAGCCAGCCCTTCTCGCACGATAACGTGTTTCACTCGGTGCTTGGCATGTTGAGTGTCACGACCACGGTCTACAACCCGCATCTCGACATCTTCAGCCCGTGCACAAAAAATGCGTAACCGGATCCTGTTCGCGTTCCTGACCAGCGCCATCGTCATCGTGTGGATCGGCACCTACACCGACATCGACTTCACGCTGGCGCGCCTCATGTACGATCAGTCCAGCCGCAGCTTCCCGTGGCGGCACACCTGGTTCGCCGAATCGTTCAACCACAGCTTCCTGCGCGCCCTGTCGCAGGTGCTGGCCGCGTGCCTGATGCTGCCGATGGCGTGGGACGCGGTGCGTCCCTTGAAAGCGCTGCCGCAATGGTGGCGCGAGCGCCTGCGCGTGGTCGCGCTGTCGGCGCTGCTGGTGCCGCTCACGATCAGTTGTCTGAAGTACCTGAGCGCCTCCCACTGTCCGTGGGACCTGATCGATTTCGGCGGCACCGAACGCTATGTGCGCTTGCTGCAGGCGGTCACGCCGGGCGCGCCCGCGGGACACTGCATGCCCGCCGGGCATGCGTCCAGTGCCTTATGGCTGATGTCGGCGATGGTGTTCTGGTTGCCGCACCGGCCGCGCACGGGGGCCATGGTGGGCGCAAGCTTGCTGATGGTGGGCTTCGCGGTTGGCTGGGTGCAGCAAATGCGTGGTGCGCATTTCCTCACCCATACCCTGTGGTCGATCTGGATCGCCAGCGCGATCGTCGGCCTGCTGTATGCGCGCATGCTGCGCCAGGATCAGCCCGTGCCGGCGGCGGCCGTGCTGACCTGAGCGCTCCAGTCGCTTACACGCCCCAGAGGACGTCGTACCCGGTATCGCGCGCCGCGCGCAGCATTTCCAGCAGCGGATAAGCGCGGGTAGGGAAGCTGACCACCTGGATTTCTTCGTGATCGTGGTCGTCCCCCTGCTCGTTGTGGTGGGCCACGACATCGCGTTTGAGCTCTTCAGTCGCCGCATGCGCGCGCACTTCCGCAATCTCGTTTTCCAGCAGCCTGATCGCTTTCGGCGCCTCTTCGGCCGTGATCACGCCCCGGTCCACGTCTTTGTGCAGCAGTTCGAGGATGCGCTTGGCGTGTTCCTTGTACATCAGTACTTCCGCTGCGGCCCTGGATGTAAATTTAACTAACATAAGGAACTTTCTGTTGTGCGGTTGATGACACAACGATAACACGAACTTATGCCCGAAGTCATGTCGCACGCACCCAAACGTGCGCGCGTCATGACACCCGCTGACGCCAGCCCGGGACGCGCCATGACATCGGCCCGCCCGGCCGTCAGATCAGCTTGAACGAGGACAGGAACATCTCGACCTGCTCGTCCGACACCTCCTTCTGCCGCCCGATCACCACCACCTGATAGAAGCGCTTGTTGCGCGACTCGAAGTGGCCGATCAGGCGCATCGGCTGGCCGTTCTGCACTCCGGCCGCGTCGATATCGATGGCGCTGCTGCGCGCGCTGCCCGACCCGGTCGAGGCCGACGCCTTGCCGGCCTTTTCGCTCTTGATGGTGGCGCCCAGATTGCGCACCATGGCCGTTTTCATGGCGGCCACGGCCGCTTCGGCCTTGGCGTCGTCGGGCGCTTCGCCGCTGCCGACGGCGAACATGGTGCCGTCCACCCGGGCGGCGGCCATCGTCATGTTGACCGTCATGCCGTCCAGGTTGATCGAGCGTGTGTGGGTGGCGGGCTTATCGGGAAACATCACGCGGTATGGGGCGTCCTGGCTGCTGTAGTCGCGCCAGTTGTATTTCGGGCTGCAGGCCGCCAGCAGGCTGGCGGCGCACAGGCTAAGGCACAGGGATTTGATCGGAAGTCGCATGAAGCAATGGTAGCAGGACTGGCGCCGGAACGGTCGCCTGGCGGTCATCCAAGAAGTAATTGCATAGCTAACTAATGTGGTCTATAGTGAGTTCATGTTTGATCAATGCCTCTACTTCAACACCACCGCGCTGGCGCGCGTACTCGAGCGCGAATGGACCAAAGCGTTCAAGCCGTTTGGACTGACGCCGTCGCAGGCGTTCATGCTGCGGCTGGTGCTCGATCAGCCGGGGCTGCTGCAAAGCGAACTGGCGCGCCGGATGGTCATTCAGCGGCCGACCGCCACGCGCGTGCTGGACGGCTTGCAGAAGCTGGCTCTGGTGGAGCGTCACAGCACCGTCAATGATGCGCGCGAACTGGCCATTTTTCCGACCAGCGGAGCGCGCGCCATGCAGCAGCAGCTCAACGCCGCCAGCGGCGATGTAACACGCCGGCTCAAGAAGGAGCTGGGCATTGATGAATTCAGCGACGTGGTCGGCAAGGTCAAGAACACCCGCACCGCGCTCAACTGATTTTTTTTTGTATAAATAGTTGCATAGCTAACTAAATGGAGGAAGTAATGCCGATCCTGAACGTCAAAGTCAGCGCTGTAAAAACTCCTGAACTCACCGGGCAGATTGCCGGGCTGCTGCTGGACCTGACGGTCCGAATTCTCGGCAAGAAGCGCGAGGTGACGTCGATTGCCATCGACTATGTGGACCCGGACAGCTGGGTGGTAGGAGGGCGCACGCTCGCCGAGCAGGGCAAGCGCAGCTTCTATTTCGATATCAAGATCACCGACGAGACCAACACGAAGGACGAGAAAGCGCGCTACATCCGGGAAGCGTTCGACGGCTTCGCACGCATCCTGGGCGACCTGCACGACGAGAGCTATATCTATGTGCAGGATGTGCGCGCGGCGTCGTATGGTTACGGCGGGCTGACGCAGGAATACCGCTATCAGGCGGCCCATTGGCCGGCATAGGCTTGCCGCTGCCCGGCCCGCCCTTTTGCTCGCCGTCAGCGTGCCATCGCCTTATCGGAGCACGGGTTGCCAGTTCGCATGCAGGGCGGGGGCGATCTTGTCCATCGCCCGTTGTTGCCCGCTCGTCTCCCAGTTGCAGAATGCCTGGTCGAAGGTGGCCCCGTGCTTGGCTTGCGCCGCTTCGGCCTGGCGGCGCATCGCCGACAGCTGCGACTGCGAAATGTCCGCGAACCGGCCAATTGGCATGAGGTGGTAGGCCTTGATCGCCCCATCTTCCGGCGGCTTACCGGTGTAGAGCAGCGACGCGCCAACAAAGCACTCGGCCAGCGCCATTTGCCGTGCGGTTTGCCCCTGCAACCTGAAGATGCCGGCCCACGCCATCCCCGATGCCCGCTTGGGCCAAATGTTGACCACGGCCTCGCCCACTTTCTGGATGGCGCGCGGATCGCCTTTGAAGTAGGCGCGTTCCAGGGTCTTCTTGCCGACCACGCGTTCGAGCTCGGCTGCCGCCTCCACTCCGACCTTGCCGTTGGCCAGCGGCAAATCCCCAATATTCATCGTATTGGGATGATCGGGAAACTGGTCGGCATAATGCTCCGTAATGGATTCCTCGACGGTTTCCCCGTGCGGACTGCGCCCCATCCACAACACGATATCGGCGTGGCAAAAGCAGTGCAGGAACTCGTGGCGCGCCGTATGCGCCCCGACATTGCGCGGCAGTCCTTCCCGTATCGCCAGCCTGACCGGTTTATCTTTGTGGCGGTTGAGGTACCCCCGTTTGCCAGACGGCAAATCCAAGGTGATCTGCGGTTCGATCGCATGGCAGGCGCTATCGGCCGGAATGTACTTGCCGTGGCGTTGCAAGACGTCCGCTCTGGCCTGGTACACGGTCGGCAAGTCGATCAGGGCTCCGGCGCCGGGCGCGCTGCCAGCGCTGCGCGACCTCGCGATGCCGGCCTGTCTCACCGCGCCATAGCCGGCGGCGACGGCAGCCACCCCGACGTAGGTGCGCCAAGACAGTTTGAGCGCCTTGCCTGCCAGACTCGACGCGCGCGCCGCGAACGACGCAGCCGGCGGCTGCGCATGGTCGTCGGCCGCCTCGTCGCGCCCGGTGCTACGGCCCGGCGGCGCAGACCTGACGCGCGCTTGGGAAGGGGCGTCCGCCAGCCCGCTGGCGGCGCGGGGTGACAGCTGTTTCAGGCGGGCGTCATG
Source organism: uncultured Oxalobacteraceae bacterium (assembly GCA_965650445.1). Classification (GTDB taxonomy): domain Bacteria; phylum Pseudomonadota; class Gammaproteobacteria; order Burkholderiales; family Burkholderiaceae_D; genus Telluria_A. The sequence continues at coordinate 6,289 of CBFGOU010000092.1, forward strand.
CGCGAGGCGCTTGGACGGCCTGGCCGAGGGTTCCGCCTTATGGCTGTCGCCGGCGTCGTGCGCGGCTTGCCGCCCCCCTACATTGTCTGCCGCCTTCAATCGGACCATCTTGAATTCCTTCCCTGGTGATGCGTGATTTTTATTGCAGTATGGCGGCGCCGGGGGACAGGCGATGTCAGGATCCGCGAAGTGTTGGCGATGGAGGCGAAGCGATGAATCCTCGACGCGGACCAATGGTCACGGAAGAGCACTGCGCCGATCGACCTTCAGTGCGAACGGCGCAGAGCGCGCCGGTACTGGATCGCTTCGGACACATGCGCCGCCTGGACCGTCTCCAGCGCCGCCAGGTCGGCGATCGTGCGCGCCACCTTCAGCACGCGGTGATACGTGCGCGCCGACCACTGCAGATGCTGCATCGTCGCGCGCAGGATGCGCTCGCCCTGCGTATCGAGCCTGCAATGCAGGTCGATCTCGCGCGTGCCGAGCGCCTGATTCGGCTTGCCCTGTCGTTCAAGCTGGCGCCGGCAGGCGCTGGAAACGCGTTCCGCGATGGCGGCCGACGGTTCGCCATCAGCTTGCGCCGACAGCGCCGCCGCCGGCACCGCGCTGACCTCGACCTGGATATCGATCCGGTCCAGCAGCGGGCCGGAGATGCGGCTTTGATAGCGCAGCACGGCGTCGGCCCCGCAGTGGCACTTTCCCGATGGGTGGCCGAGGTAGCCGCATGGACAGGGGTTCATCGCCGCAATCAGCTGGAAGCGCGCCGGGAAGGTGGCTTGGCGGAGCGCGCGCGAGACGGTCACCTCGCCCGACTCCATCGGCTGGCGCAGCACTTCCAGCACGCGCCGGTCGAATTCGGGCAGTTCGTCCAGAAACAGCACGCCGCAATGGGCCAGCGAAATTTCGCCGGGGCGCGGCACCGTGCCGCCACCGACCAGTGCCGGACCCGAGGTGGTGTGATGCGGGCTGCGAAAAGGCCGCACTTTCCAGTCTTCGATACGGAAGGCGCCGCGCAGCGAACGCACTGCCGCCGACTCCAGCGCGTCCTGGTCCGGCAGCGCCGGCAGCAGTCCGGGAAAGCGCGACGCCAGCATGGTTTTGCCGGCGCCCGGGGGGCCTACCATCAGCAGGCTGTGCGAACCGGCCGCCGCCACTTCGAGCGCGCGCTTGGTGCCCAGCTGGCCTTTGACGTCGGCAAAATCCGGATATGCAGATGGCCTTGCAGTGTGCTGCGGCACATGGCGGCGCAAGCGGCACGACTCGTCGAACGCGGTGAAGTGCGCACAGACTTGCAGCAGTGTTTGCGCCGGGTAGATGACAGCCTCGCTGACCAGCGCGGCTTCGTCGGCATTGGCGCTCGGCACGATGAACGCGCGTGCGACACCGTCGTGCTGGCGTTGCATGGCAAATGTCATCGCCAGCGCCCCTTGCACCGGCCGCAATTGGCCGGACAGGGACAACTCGCCGGCGTATTCGTACTTGTCCAGCTCGCGACCGGGAATTTGCCCGGAGGCAGCCAGTATGCCCAGCGCGATCGGCAGATCGAAGCGGCCGGACTCCTTCGGCACGTCGGCCGGGGCGAGATTGACGGTGATGCGGCGCGGCGGGATGTTGAAGCCGGCATTCTGCAAGGCGGCGCGCACGCGGTCCTTCGATTCGCGCACTTCCGCGTCCGGCAGGCCGACGATATGGAGCGCCGGCAGGCCGTTGGCCAAGTGCACCTCCACGCTGACGCTCAGCGCATCCATGCCGCTCAAGGCGCGGCTCTTTAATATCGCCAAACTCATGCATCGCTCGGGCAGTGGATCACGCTGCCGATACTGAGCGCTGGCCGATGACGCCTATTGAGCACGGCCAATCGTGTGCGGTGTTACTTGCCGGCGTGTTCCTTCGACTCCGGGGCCCCCGGTGCGCAGCCCAAGAAGCGTATTGCTTGGCCTGTTTGGAAGATGCATCCCCGGTTGCACTGGAGCGCGATGCACGTCAAGGTGCTGCGCTGGGACCGCACCAGCTTACGACGTTGCAAAAAGCAACTGCGAACTCGACAAGTTGGCCTCATCAGGCCGTAGGCGCTTGAGGTACGTATCCTTGGCGACAGGATGAGCACAAAATGCGCGCGTGCTGTGTCCCCATGTGGGAGTTAGCGCTCACCCATGCCGCCAATCAGGCCCCCGTTTCGCCATAAACGGGGGAGGCGAGATCATGGTAGTCGGCTCCCGCGCAAGCAGCGGCATGCCGTAGCCCACCCGCTCGGGCCCGAAGGGCAGTGCGAAGCTTCGCTGGCACAGCAACTGGCACAGCAAGTTCAAGCGCGCGGGGCTGCGCGGCAAACTGCGAAGGGCGCTGTGATGCGCCAGGTACAGTGCCATCAGGCCGGCCACGTGCGGCGCGGCCATGGAGGTGCCGTCGAGCGGCCTAAGTCCCTGGCGCGGATAGGTTGACACAATGCCCACCCCTGGCGAGGTAAAGTCGATGGCGTTGCCAAAGCAGGTGAAGTTGGGCGAGAAGTAGCCGTCCAATGCGCACATCCTCTCGCTCATAGTCGCCGCGGACAGCGAGTCGGGCGGAGCCGTGTCGCTGTGTCCGATCGCGCTGATGGCCAGGGCGGTGTTCAGGCTGGCCGGGTACAGGACGTCGCTGCCGCAATTGCCTGCCGCAACGACGCAAGCAACGCCGGCAATGCGCGCCTTGATCATTTTTCGTGTGACATCCATCGAGGGCGCCGAAGTCAGGCTTATGTTGATGACGTCCATGCCATCGGCGGTCGCAGCTTCGATGGCGTAGGCAAGCGTGAACGTATCGTTTCCGGGAAATACCTTGTAGATGTTGATGTCGGCGGCCGGCGCCATTCCGCGCTGAGCGAAGCCGCCGAATTTTCCGTTGGCGCCGATCACACCGCACACGTGCGTGCCGTGGCCGATCTGATCGTCACGCCATCCCTCGCGGGTGCCGCGTGGGGACAGATCCGCCCCTTTAACTACATGCCGCAGTAGCGCGTGGCTGGTGTCGCAGCCGGTGTCAATCACCCCGATCTTGCAGCCGGCACCGTCCAGGCCGTCGGCTCCTCTGGCGAGCATCGTCTGGACGCCCCAGGAGAGCGCCCCTCGTCGGTAGAACATGGGATCGAATTCAGTAAAGCCTAAAACGCGCATGACGTTTTTCACGTCGGGCTTGATTAGCGGTTCACGAATCAGCCGGGGCCAATGCATCGTTTCAGGCTCCAGCAGGATCATGTCGATCAAGCCCATCGCCGTGACGGGAACTTTGATGCTTGCGTCGCCGTTGCCGTCGGTCGTTGCCGTTAAATAGGGGAAGCGACCAACGGTCAATCTGATGGTTGTGTTCTCCAACGGCACGTTATTTGTGCCGCGTACCTGTATGTGTATGTCGATCGGCGTACGAAGGTCGCCGCCGCGGAAATCGGCCAAATTGATGGCGCTGTAGTAGGGGCACGAGATCCCCGTTTGCAGGCCGAGCTTGTGGTTTTCTTCGATCCAGAACGCACTTTCTGGCAATTGCGACTGCCGGACGAGCAAATCGCCCTTGCTGCTGTCCATGCTCACTAGAACCGCATCGATATCGTCTGCACCGCCGGCAGCCAGCGCAACGCCGTCGAGCAAGCGTCTGGGACGGGTCCGCAAAGGTATGATGTCCGGGTCGGCGAAGGGCTGGAACGGGCCTGCCGATTGATAGGCGTTATTCAGAAAGCGCACGCCCACCTCGCCGGCCTCGGGTTTGGGGCAAATAATGTACTCCTTCGGCGGCCCACCTCTCAGCTGAAGGTCGATGGTACCTTGCGCGTTCGCGCCGGGTTGCTCCTGCCGCGTGTGCACCGTGTGATTTCCGTCTGGCATTGGCATAACCTGTCTCCTATTAGATTAGAAACACGGCGCGGTTTTCCTCGACTTCGACGCATGGTGCGAACTCGTTGAGCAGGGCGTGGACAGTTCCGGCATCGGTTTGCACAAGGAATCGTGTCGGCGCTTCTGCATTGGGTAATTGTCGAAGGATGCGTACATCAGGCCCCTCGTGTGCCTGGATCTTGTCGCGAGCAGCACGCAACTGAGTGCGGTCCGGATCCTGCTCTGCCCGGGCGAAGACGCTAAATTGGCGCAGAATTTTTTCGTCGGTTAACATGATTCATCCCTCTTCAAGTCAAATGGTACGAATTCAAGAACAACCGTCCTTTCTCGGGCGGGTAGCCAGATTTGTTCACACAGATTGGTGAACCGACGCCGGAAATTCCTTCCGCGATACGACTTGGACCGCATCCCGCTTGCATCGTTCAATAAACCATCCGCCAAAGGCGAAGGCGGCGGTTATTAGGGCAGAAACCAGGGGGGCGATGTCACCATGCGCGAAAGGCGCGCAGCAAGCCAGTCGCTTCGCGCAGGCATCGAGCTTAAGTAAAGCAGTTGCCGTGGCTTGAGCTGACAGCGGCCAATCGTGCGCGGCCTTCGGGCCGCGCGATCGCCTACAGGCACTTCCGGCCTGTACTTACACTTGAGCAATTAAGTGGCGATTAAGTAATCAATATTAACTTGGAACTGTTTCGTGTTGAGTCCCCCTTGCCCGCAAGGCCAGTGGCATCCAACGTCGACCTTTTTCAACATCGCTATCAACCGGAACCGGGGGCGTCCATGGACTTGAGTATTGCCGATATATTTGCCTGGCTCGCATTCGTGGAAGCGCTTAGTTTCGAGGATTTCAAGTTGGCGCTGAGCGCCGGCGTTGAGCATTTCGCGCTGGCGATGGCGATCGCCGCCAGTCCGACGAGCGGGCGGCGCGACTCGATAGTCATCTCCGCAGCCGGCAACAGCCGCCTGCTTTTACTGCCGGGGCCGCCGTTCACTGTTCCGGCGGACGTCACGGAAGGCGACACCGTGTGTGTCTGTCCCGTTGCGCAGGACCGGGACGCCGCCATTGCCGCGCGCGCGCAGCAGCTATTCCGCGACTTGGCCGGCCGCGGCGTGCGCACCTGCCTCCTTCATCGCTGCGAGCGTCCGCGCGGTCCCGCCGAGGTCGCCGCCGCTGTCAAGGCGACACGCTGGATCGAATGGCCCACGCCCTATTCGAATGGCATGTCGCTCAGTGGCCTGGTGTTTTCGGATCGTTGGCGCGCGGATGCCCCCGGCCATGCGGCCAAGACCATCGCACGCTTCATGACGACGCTGGCGCCGGAGGGCCCGAGCGGCTCGCGGTCCTCGATCAGGATGCACTCGATCTCCGGCACGTCGCCGAAGGT
>CBFGOU010000093.1:0-11502 GCA_965650445.1 uncultured Oxalobacteraceae bacterium
TCGTCCTTCCTGCTGCCGCTGTACCTGGGCCAGATCGCCAACTACACGCCGATGCAGATCGGCGAGGTGATCATGTGGGTCGGCTTGCCGCAGCTGTTCGTGATGCCGTTCGCCGCCAAGCTGTCGGTCAAGGTCGACAACCGCATCCTGTGCAGCTTCGGGCTGGCACTGTTCGGCATTTCGTGCCTGATGAATTCGCACATGGACGCCACCACCGGCGCCGACCAGCTGCTGTGGTCCCAGGTGGTGCGCGCGCTCGGCCAGCCTTTCATCATGCTGACCCTGTCGACCTTCGCCATGCACGGCGTGGCGCCCAAGGACACGGCGTCGGCGTCGAGCCTGTTCAACATGACGCGTAACCTGGGCGGCTCGGTCGGCATCGCCATGCTGGCCACCACGCTGACCAACCGCGAGCACTTTCACTCGGCCCGCATCGGCGAATCGGTGTCGATGTATGCCGCCGCCACGCAGGACCGGATCGCCGAACTGACCCAGGCGTTCATCGCGCGCGGCATCGACCCGGCCACGGCCGCCAATCAGGCGCTGGCGGCGATCGACCGCATCGTGCGGCGCGAAGCGTATGTGATGGCCTACAACGACGGCTTCACCATCATGGCCGTGTTCCTGTTCGGCTGCATTTTCGCGCTGCTGTTTGCCGACAAGGTCAAGTCGCCGTCTGGCGCCGGCGCCGGCGGCCATTAATGAATTCGAGAAGGAAGAACACCATGACACCAGGCAGAATGCTCATTCCCGCTGCGGCACTGGCGCTGCTGGCCGGCTGCACCACGGTCGGCAAGGATTTCGCCGCTCCGCAGGCGGTACCGGCGGCGGCCTACCGCCACATCGATCCCGCCATGACCGGCAGCGCACGGCTGCCGCCGGCATGGTGGACCGTGTACAAGGACGACACGCTCAACGCGCTCGAACAGCGCGCCCTGACCGATAGCCCCAGCGTGAAAGCCAGCGCCCAGCGGCTGCTGCAGGCGCAGGCGCAGCTGGGCACGCTGCGCGCGGCGCAGGGACCGGCGCTCAGCGTCGGCGCCGGCATCTCGAACTCGCGCACCTCGGCGCGCACCTCGCAGGGCCTGGCCCTGGGCGGACGCTCGATCGAGGGCAATAACTATTCGGTGGGCGCGTCGCTGTCCTACGAGCTCGATCTGTGGGGCCGCGTGCGGCGCGTGGTCGAAGCGGCCGACGCGCAGGCGCTGGCGGCGCAGGACGACCGCGACGGCGTGGCACTGCTGCTGTCGGCGCAGGTGGCGAGCGCCTACTGGCAGCTGCGCGGCCTGGATGCCGACGCCGCCATCCTCAAGAGTGCGCTGGCTACCCGCGCCGAGGCCGAGCAGGTGGTGGAAGCGCGCTTCAAGGGCGGTTTGACCAATGAGCTGGACCTGGCACGCTCGCGCATCGAGCGGGCCAACGCGCAGGCCGAGCTGCACGAGGCGCAGCGCCAGCGCGACCTGACCGAACACGCGCTGGCCATCCTGGTTGGCGCTTCGCCATCGGCGCCGCTGGTGGCCGCGTCGGCCACGGCGGAGCTGCCTGCGCCGCCGGCCATTCCGGTGGGCCTGCCGGCCAGCCTGCTGTCGCAGCGCCCGGACCTGGCGGCCAGCGTCGCCACGCTGCGCTCCTTGAATGCGCAGGTGGGCGTGGCGGAAGGGGCGTTCTATCCGTCGGTGTCGCTGACCGGTAATTTCGGTTTCGCGTCCGAAGCCTTGCGCGACCTCGCGACCGGTGCGGCGCGCCAGTTTTCGGTGGGCCCGCTGTCGCTGTCGCTGCCGGTCTTCGACGGCGGCCGCAACAGGTCCAACCTGGCGCTGGCCAAGGCACGTTATGAAGAGGCGGTGGCCAATCACGAAGGCCGCCTGCTGACAGCCCTGCGCGAAGTGGAGGATGCGCTGTCGGACGTGCAGCAGCGCCAGTTGCAGGCCGACGCGCAGGCGCAGTCGCAGCAGGCGGCGGCGCGCGCCTGCCTGGTGGCCAAGGCGCGCTACGAGCGGGGTTTGTCGAACTATCTGGACGTGACCGACGCGCAGCGCAGCGCGCTGGCGGCGGACCGCGCCGCGGCGCAGATCCGCACCCAGCGCCTGCTGGCGTCGGCCGCGGTGGCGCGTGCGCTCGGCGGCGGCTGGCAGCAGCCTGCCGTGCTGGCGACCATTGCAAAGGCGCCGGCGGCACATCCTTAGGCTTTGGCTGAGCGGCCCTGCCGTTGCAGGCGAAATCCATGCGGCGCCAGGCGATAATGGCGAAATGCACAACGCAGCGAAATATTTTTAGGAAAGGGGCTTCAGCGGCAATATGAATTGCCGATAGGCATGTATGGATCTCGGGGGAACCGTCATGCTCAAGCCACTTTTTATCGCCGCGTTGTCGTTGTTGCCATTGACTGCGGGCGCCGCCAGTTTGACCGAACTGGAAACGCGCTGGCTGAAGGCCGCCGCCCCGGTGCTGGCATATTCCCAGCGCATCAATTTACCAATCGACATCATTGTGCAACCGCAAGCCAAGGCCGGCGACGTACCGCTCGCGATGGGCTTCGACAATGGCCGCTGCAAGCTGGTGCTGTCGATGCGCGGCAACCCCGAGGCGGAAGCGGTGCTGGCCAAGGTGCCGGAAGCCGAGCGCGCTTTGCTGATCGAAGTCATGGCCGCGCACGAGGTCGGGCATTGCTGGCGCTATGTGCGCGGCGTGTGGCATGCCTTGCCGGCCGGCTTCGTCGAAGTCGGCGAGGAGCGCGCCGACAATGCCGAAGTGCTGGCCGAATCGAAGGCGATGCGCGAAAACCGCCGCGAGGAAGGCTTCGCCGATCTGGTCGCGCTGGCCTGGACCCAGCGTTTCCATCCCGACCATTATGCCCGGGTGTATGCCTGGATGGACGCCTTGCGCGGCGACCAGCCGGTGGCGCGCAATGGCCACGACACGCGGGTCTGGGTCAAGCTGGGCAAGGACGCGCACACGTTTGCCAAGGGCGACACGCCCTTCGATGCGGTGATGACGGCCTGGGGCCAGGGCTTGCTCGACGATGAGTAAATGGCTGGCCGGGGCGCTGCTGGCGCTGCTTGGGGCAGGCGCGCAGGCCAGTGCGCCGGCCAGCGAAGCGCAATGGATCGCCGCCGCCAGTGCCGCAGTCGAGTTCGGACGCGGGCAGGGCATGCCTGTTGTCCTCAGCGTCGAGGCGGGCGAGGGCTTGCCGGGCCACACGCCGATCGGGATCATGAGCGAGAACGGCCGCTGCACCATCGTCGTTTCGGCGCGCAACAATCCGACTGCCGACAAGGTCAGCGCCATGGTCGAGCAGGAGGTGCAGGATCTGTTTCTGCAAGGCGCAGCCATGCATGAGCTGGGGCATTGCCATCGGCGCCTGCTGGGCTATCCCCACAACGAGAAATTGCTGCCCATCGTGGCCTGGATGGCGCCGGTGCGCGACTGGTTCAACCGCCGCGTGCTGACCGAGGAAGCGTTTGCCGACATGACGGAAGTGGCGTGGCTGGCACGCTTTCATCCGGCGCGTTTCACTGCGGTACTTCAACAGATCGTGAACGTGCGCACGCGCTTTCGCGAACCGCGTCACGACACCTTGCCGTGGCTCAAAATCGCCCTGGCCGAGGGGCCGGCCGACGGTCCCGACGACCTGTTCCTGCTGGCCGACAAGCGCCTGTCCAGATATCGCTGATTTCCCTTCGTTTGTACGTTGTCGCACAGATGACCGAGCGGGTTCGGTCGTTAAATCGTGTACCACAACCACAAAGAAAAGGGACTCACCATGAAACCAATCACCGCTACCCTGCTGGCCGCAGCGTTGTCGGCTGCTTTCGCGAGCGCCTACGCTGCCGATACCAAAACCGATGCCGCTGCCTATCGCAACATGACCGCCAAGGCCTCCGCCGATTACAAGGCGGCGGTCGCCAACTGCAAGGGCCTGACCGGTAACGACAACAAGGTTTGCCACGAGGAAGCCAAGGTGGCGCGCGCCCGCGCCGAATCCGATGCCGTCGCCCAGTACAACGACACCAAAGCGCTGCGCCTGAAAGCCCGCACCGCGCTGGCGAACGCCGAGTTTGCGCTGGCCAACGTCAAGTGCGCCGTCATGACCGGGGCCGACAAGGACAATTGCGCCAACAATGCGCGGTCCGTGCACACCGCCGCGCTGGCCGATGCCAAGGCCGACCGCGCCGTGCGCGTGGCCGACAGCGGCACGCTGGACGCCAACAAGGCGGCCGCGGTCGACAAGTGCGCGCAGGCAGGCGGCGATGCAAAGACCGGCTGTTTGATCGACAACAAAGGTACGGCGACCGCTGCGGCCACCACAGCGGGTACTATGGCTAACCGCACCGAAAATGCGGCGGCCAGTGTGGCCCAAAAGACCGGGAACGTGGCTGAAACGGCAGTAGAGAAAACCAGGGACGCTGCAAAGACCGTTGCCGCCAAGACCGAACGCGCGACCGACAATCTGGGCGAGAAGAGCGAGCGCGTTGCTGAAAAGACCGGCGCCGCGGTGTCGGACTCGGTGATCACGACCAAGGTCAAGGCCGACCTGTTCAAGGAGCCTGAACTGAAGGCGATGGCGATCCATGTCGAGACGGAAAAAGGCGTGGTCATGCTGAGCGGTTTCGTCGACAAGAAAGCCGACGCCGACAAGGCGGTGCGCCTGGCCAAGAGCGTGGAGGGCGTGACCTCGGTCAAGAGCGCGATCAAAGTCAAGTAAGCCCGCTGGGCAGGTTGACCGTCGCCCTCGCGCATGCGGGGGCCTGGGGCACGCCAATACGGCCGTGCCACCAGGCCCCAGCGTGCGCGAGGGCGACGGAGTTTAGGGTTCGATATTTTCTGTGAATATATTTTCTTCGAACAACATCCCTTCCATTCCAAAGCGTATAATTTTCCTCGTGAACAGAATAGAAGCCTTCGGATACATTGCCGCCCAAGCCGAGCGGGGCGAGATCACGCTGCCGACCAGCGTCAATGCCGCGCTGCGTCTGCAGATGGCGCTGGACGATCCCAACTGCCATATCGAGGATGCGCTCAAGCTGGTGCTGGGCGAGCCGCAACTGGCCGCGCGCGTGGTGGCCTTGTCGAACTCGGCGGCGTTCAGCCGCGCCGGCGATCCGCTCTGCACCAGCGTGCGCGCGGCGGTCGCCCGGATCGGCTACCGCAGCCTGCAAACCCTGGTCAGCAGCCTGGTGGTGCGCCAGTTCGGCGCGCGCATCGTCGATCCGCGCCTGCGCGCCAAGGCCGAACAGCTGTGGCTGCATACCGCGCATGCCGCCGCGCTGGCGCACGTGCTGGCCAAGCGCGTGACCTTCATCGATCCGGATACCGCCCTGTTTGCCGGCATCGTGCACGAGGTCGGCGGCTTTTATCTGCTCTCGCGCGCGGACGAATTTCCCGGTTTGCTGGACGACGATGTGGAAAAGTGGGGCGACCTGTGCGAAGAGATGGTCAGCCGCGAAGTGCTGCGCAAGCTGTCGATTCCCGAGCCGGTCGCCATGGCGGTGCTGGGCATTCGCGACGGCATCATGAAAATGCCGCCCGACGACCTGCTCGACACCCTCGTCATGGCCAATATGTACGCGCCGGTACCGTCGCCGCTGGGCGCGCCCTGCGTGCTGCCGGACCATAGCGATTCGGTGCTCGACTTCGTGGTCGATGCCAAGACCCTGGCCGAGATCCTGGAAGAGTCGCAAGAAGAGCTGCGCTCGATGAGCGCGGCATTGATGGTTTAGCCTTTCAGGCGGTACCACACCAGCCCGATCCATTCGTGGGCCGCGTAATACGTGCGATACATTCCCGCCGCGCTCGGCAGCCACGCCAGCAGCGAGGCGCTGCGCCCCTTCGAATAGAAGGCTGTGGGCGCGTCCACCACCTCCAGCCCGGCGCGCCTGAACGCTTCGCGCGCGCGCGGCATGTGCATCGCGTGCGTCACCAGCAGGATGCGCTTGATGCCGGCGGCGCGCAGGATGCGCGCACTGTACACCGCGTTCTGCGCGGTATCTTCCGAGGCCGGCTCGACCCACTGCACCGGGGTGCGGAAGTCTTCGCGCAGCGCGCGCGCCATGCCCGGCGCCTTGGCCTGCAGTACGCCGTCGGGGCTGGCGTTGCCGCCGCTGACCAGCAGCGGCAGGCCGGTTGCGTGTTGCAGATGGGCGGCGTAACGCAGGCGGATCAGGGCGACCTCGTCGGGAATGTCGGCGCCGCCGTATTCCGGTGAACGGTACAGACTGCCCGCGCCCAGCACGACGATGGCCTGGGCGCCGGTGTTGTCGAGGCGGGTCAGCGCTACGGTCAGGTCTTCCAGCGGACGCACCAGCAGCATGGAGCCGACGCCGCTGGAAAACACCACCAGCAGGAGCAGCGCGCTGACGCTGACCGTGCGCGCGGTGCGCGGAAAGCGCCGCCGCAACAGAAAGCCCAGCACCATCAGCACGATCAGGTTGGTGGGCGGCAGCAATAGCAGGCGGGTGAGGACGTCGACGATCATGCAGCGATTATCGCATTCTTGCCCGTAAACACTGTCTTCCTTGCGACGCCGCTGACCCGATCCGCGTATAGTCACGCCAACTTATCTGATTCACATCGAAGAGCTGGAGACCGCTATGAAATGGGAAGGAAATCGCCAAAGCGATAACGTGGAGGACCACCGCGGCGAAGGCGCCGGCGGAGGAGGCGGATTCGGCTTCGGCGGACGCTCGGTCGGCATCGGCACCATCGTGCTGGCGCTGCTGGGCTCATGGATCTTCGGCATCAATCCGATGACCATGCTGAGCATGCTCAGCGGCGGCGGCGGGCAGGTGGCGCCGATGCAGCAGGGACCCGGCCACGCGAGCCCGGCCGACGACCGCCAGGCGGCCTTCGTGCGCACGGTGCTGGCCGACACGGAAGACACCTGGAGCCAGCTGTTTCGCGAGCAGGGCCGCAGTTACCGGATGCCCAAGCTGGACTTGTTTACCGGCGCGATCCACACGGCCTGCGGCACCGGGCAGAGCGCGACCGGGCCGTTCTACTGCCCGGCCGACCAGGAAATTTATATCGACCTGGACTTCTACCGCCTGATGCAGGAGCGCTTCAAGGTGTCGGGCGAATTCGCCCAGGCCTACGTGATCGCGCACGAGGTCGGCCACCACGTGCAGCACCAGCTGGGCATTACCGACAGGGTCGACGCGGCGCGCCAGAACGCGTCCGAGCGCGAAGCCAATGCCATGTCGGTGCGCGTCGAGCTGCAGGCCGATTGCTTCGCCGGGGTGTGGGCCTTCCACGCCAACAAGGCGCGCAGCATTATCGAAGAGGGCGACGTGGAGGCTGCGCTGAAGGCCGCCACCGCCATCGGCGACGACGCGCTGCAACAGCAGGGGCGCGGCTATGTGGTGCCGGATTCGTTCACGCACGGCAGTTCCGAGCAGCGCGTGCGCTGGTTTTCGCGCGGCCTGAAGACCGGCAAGGTGACCGACTGCGATACCTTCGCCAGCCGGTCGCTCTAGCATTCGCGAGGACGGCCGCCATGTTTTCACGCGTGCGGCGCGGACCCGGCAATTGAGGTCAAAATAGCACCGACCCCACCCTACGCGGAGAACCCATGCATATCGCCACCTTCAACGTCAACGGCATCGGCAGCCGCCTGCCCGGGCTGTTGCAGTACCTGGGCGAGAGGCAGCCGGACGTGGTTTGCCTGCAAGAACTGAAGGCGCCGCAGGAAAAGTTTCCGCTGCAAGCGATCAACGATGCCGGCTACCAAGCCATCTGGCACGGACAGAAAAGCTGGAACGGGGTGGCGATCCTGGCGCGCGGGGTGGAACCGGTTGAAGTCGGGCGTGGCCTGCCGGGCGATGCGGACGATGAGCAAAGCCGTTACATCGAGGCGGTGGTCAACGGTATCGTGATTGCCTGCCTGTATCTACCGAACGGCAATCCGGCGCCCGGTCCGAAATTCGATTACAAGCTCAAGTGGTTCGAGCGCCTGATTATCCATGCGCAGGAGTTGCTCGACAGCGGAGCGCCGGTGGTGCTGGCCGGCGACTTCAACGTGATGCCCACCGAGCTGGACGTGTACAAGCCCGAGCGCTGGGTCAATGACGCCTTGTTCCGACCCGAGACGCGCGCGGCGTTTCACCGGCTGGTGGCGCAGGGCTGGACCGATTCGCTGCGCACCCTGTATCCGGACCAGGTGATTTACACCTTTTGGGATTATTTTCGCGATGCATTCGGGCGCAACGCCGGGCTGCGCATCGATCACCTGTTGCTCAGTCCCGCGCTGGCCGGCGCGCTCAAGGAGGCCGGCGTGGAGCGCGACGTGCGCGCGCGCGAAAAGCCGAGCGACCATGCGCCGACCTGGATCCGGCTGGACCTGGGCGGCAGCTGAGGCGCCACCGTTGAATTGAGCGTGCGAATAGCGGATAATCGATGCCCATGAACGATACCACCACCCTCCCATCCTTGCCCGACCGCCTGTCGATCGATCCCCGCAGCCCGCACCACGTGGCAGCCGCCTTCGAACGCCCGGTGCATATCAAATTCAACGACAAGGAACGTACCGACGTCGAAGAGTATTGCATCAGCGAAGGCTGGATCAAGGTCGCCGCCGGCAAGACCCTGGACCGCAAGGGCCGTCCCATGCTGATCAAGCTGAAGGGCAAGGTCGAAGCCTACTACGGCTAAGAGATCCAGCTCAGCTGGTCGTCGACGACTTTCCATTTGCCACCGATTTTACGGACCCGGTAAATATTGCCGGATCCGCTTTCGTTGGCTTCGAAGTAGCCTCCCTCGATGGTCACCTCGCTCTCCGACACCCAGGTGATTTTCCCCAGCTTGAGTTCGATGCCGCGCTTGCCGCTGGCGTTGTCGAACACGCCGAACGACGCCACGGTACAGGCCGATTGCTTGCGGATCAGAATCCGCTCGCGCGCGAATTTGTCGAGGATCGCCTGCTCCGGGTCGGCACTGACGCCGTTGGTCACCGTCGCCAGGCACGCCACCGGCACGCCTTCCCTGAGCGAGGACAGGTTATGGCCGATCTGGTAGCGGAACACCGTGGCATAAATCTCGGGCACGTCCTGGGACGTGGAAGCGTTCACGCTGCAGCCCATGAGCAAGCCGGCCAGCAGCAGGTATGTCAGTGAAGTCTTCATTGTTTTACCCGGGCTAAACAACAAAACTTTCAAGAATCCGGAAACCGGTTTCGGTCGTCAGGTTCACGTGCCTGAGCGCGGCCGGAATCAGTACGCAATCGCCCATGTCGACCTCGAGCGAATCGCTGCCGTAATTGAGCGTGTAGGAACCCTGTACGCACACGTGGATGACGAAGGAATCAAACGAATAATCCCGGCTGACGGGCCGGTCGAATTCCAGGATGTTCGTCGTAAAATACTCGCATTCGACCACCTTGGCCGCCTGATTGAGCGTGCGCGCATAGGTGGTCCGGTAGTCGGGGTAGCAGCCGAAGTCCAGCGCCGCCAAAGCCTCTTCGGTATGCAGGTCGCGCCTGTTGCCGTGCTCATCGATGCGGTCGAAATCATGGATCCGGTACGTCACATCCGACGCCTGCTGGATTTCGGCGACCAGTAATCCCTTGCCGATGGTGTGGACCCGTCCGGCGGGCAGGAAAAACACGTCGCCCGCCTGTGCCGGTTCGATATTGAGGATGTCGGCCAGCCTGCCGCTCTGGAGCTTTTCCAGATACATGCCGCGCTCGACCGGCTGATTGAATCCCGCTATGACAGTGGCGCCTTCATCGGCCTGGATCACGTACCACATCTCGGTTTTACCGGGGCTGTTGTGGCGTTGTCGTGCCAGTTCATCGTTCGGGTGGGCCTGGACCGACAGATCGTCGGCGGCGTCGATGAATTTGACGAGCAAGGGAAAATCGTTGCCGTATCGTCGATACGGCGCCGTGCCCACCAGCTCAGCCTTGTATTCCTTGAGCAGCACCGGCAGGGACAGCCCTGCCAGCGGCCCGTTTGCCACGATCGAGGCGTCGGACTGGACGCCCGAAATCTCCCAGGTTTCCCCACAGTTCTGCAGGGGGGCAAAGTCTTTACCCAGATAGCTGCCGATCTTCTGGCCGCCCCAGATTTTCTCCTTGCAGATCGGCTTGAATTTGAAAGGATAGAGTGTCGTCATGCCATTTCGCCAGGTGCTATGGGGTGGGCGACGCAGGCGCGGTCCTGCGCGGGGAGACGGTTGCCCGCCGTCTCGCCCGCTTGTGGAAAGCGCTTCGAACCTAGGCGATCAGCACCGATACGCCGGTCTGGTGCATGCCGAGGCTGATCGCTTCGTCCTTGATCCGCTGACGGTCGACGTGCGGGCAGACCACGAACAGCTCGCCGATCTCGGTGGCCAGGGTGTATTCGTAGAAGCCGCCCAGGTAGGTCGACTTGAGCACCCGGGCGGGCAGGCCGTACTGGCCGTCGTCGCCCACCATCCAGGCTTCCGGACGCACCGCCACCTGGGCGCGGCCGGCCGGATACGACGTCGACGTACGCCACACGAGCGGGCCGAGGCGCACGTCGCCGCCGGCCGTGATGTTCACCGGCAGCAGCAGCGCTTCGCCCATGAAGCCGGCCACGAATTCGCTGTTGGGGCGTTCGTACAGGTCGGCCGGGGTGCCGGCCTGGGCGACGTTACCGTCGCGCATGACGATGATCTGGTCCGACACCGCCAGCGCTTCGCTCTGGTCGTGGGTCACGTAGGCCACGGTCAGCTGCAGACGCTGCTGCAGGGCGCGGATTTCGTCGCGCATCTGGCGGCGCAGGCGCGCGTCGAGATTGGACAGCGGTTCGTCGAACAGCAGCACGGCCGGTTCCAGCACCAGTGCACGGGCCAGTGCCACGCGCTGCTGCTGGCCGCCGGACAGTTCGCCCGGCCAGCGCGCGCCGTAGCCGGCCAGGCCGACCGTGGCCAGGGCGGCTTCGACGCGCTGCTTGGTGCTGGCGCGTCCGACGCCGGCCACCGTCAGGCCGTAGGCGACGTTGTCGAAGATGTTCATGTGCGGGAACAGCGCGTAGCTCTGGAATACCAGGCTGACGTGGCGTTCCGCCGCCGACAGGGTGGTGACGTCGGCGCCGTCGATCCAGATCTGGCCGCTGCTCGGGCTTTCCAGGCCGGCGATCATGCGCAGGGTGGTGGTCTTGCCGCAGCCGGAAGGGCCCAGCAAGGTGGTCAGCGTGCCCTTCGGAACCGTGAAATTGATGCCCTTGACAGCCAGCGGTCCGTTCTTGGCATATGCCTTGGTGATGTTTTTAAATTCGATACCGGGTTTCATGCGAACTCCTCATTTTTCACGTTGACCATCGCTGGGGTTTCCTGTTCTTGTTGTTGCTGGCGGCGTCCCAGCTTGCGTTCACCCACCAGCCACTGAATCAGGCCGGTGGCGGCGAGCATCAGTACCGTCAGCACGGTGCAGTAGGCCAGTGCGACACCGTATTCGCCGTTGCCGACGCGGCCGATGATGAAGGTGGTCGCCAGTTCGTTTTCCGCGCTGACCAGGAAGATCACCGACGACACGGTGGTCATGGC
>CBFGOU010000094.1:0-11485 GCA_965650445.1 uncultured Oxalobacteraceae bacterium
TCAGCGCCTGCGCCTTGGCGGTGCCGACCCGGCACGGGGTGCACTGCCCGCACGATTCGTTCTTGAAAAAGTTGATGGTGTTGCGCGCCGCGCGCACCGCCGAATCGGCCTGGGACAGCACGATCACGGCGGCCGATCCGATGAAGCAGCCGTAGGGCTGCAGGGTGTCGAAGTCGAGCGGCAGATGGTCCATCGACGCCGGCAGGATGCCGCCCGAGGCCCCGCCAGGCAGGTAGGCGTACAGGGTATGGCCCTCGGCCATGCCGCCGCAGTAGCCGTCGATCAGCTGGCGCAGCGTGATGCCGGCCGGCGCCAGCTTGACGCCCGGTTCGCGCACCCGTCCGGAGACCGAAAACGAACGCAGGCCCTGGCGGCCATTGGCGCCGTGGCCGCTGAACCATTCCGGGCCGTTCTCGAGAATCGCGCGCACCCAGTGCAGGGTTTCGAAGTTGTGCTCCAGCGTGGGCCGGCCGAACAGGCCGACCTGGGCCACATACGGCGGCCGCAGGCGCGGCATGCCGCGCCTGCCCTCGATCGACTCGATCATGGCCGATTCCTCGCCGCAGATATAGGCGCCGGCGCCGCGCCGCAGGATCAGCTCGGGCATCCCGGCGACCGGCGGGTCGGCGCGCAGGCGGGCCAGCTCGGCCTGCAGCATGGCGCGGCAGCCGTGGTATTCGTCGCGCAGGTAGATATAGATGGTCTGGATGCCGGCCGCCCACGCGGCGATCAGGGCGCCTTCGAGGAAACGGTGCGGATCGCGTTCGAGGTAGTAGCGGTCCTTGAAGGTGCCCGGTTCGCCCTCGTCGATATTAATGGCCATCAGGCGCGGGCCGGCTTCGGCGCGCACCAGGCGCCACTTGCGCCCGGCGGGAAAGCCCGCCCCGCCCAGCCCGCGCAGGCCGGAGTGCTCCAGCGCGGCGATGACGGCGTCGGCGTCGCGGGCGCCGGCTACACAGTCGCGCAGCAGCGCGTAACCGCCGCCGGCGAGGTAGGCGGCGTAGCCGGTAAAGCCTTGCGGCTGGTCGGTGCACTGTCCGGCCGCAACCGCCGCCGCCACGCTCTCGCAGCCGGCGTGGCCGACCGGATGCTGGCCTACCACGGCAACCGGCGCCTGTTCGCAGCGTCCCACGCAGGGCGCGGCCTGCACCCGCACCTGGGCGCCCAGGATGGCCGGCAAGCGTTCGAGCAGGCCGGCGGCGCCGGCCATCTCGCACGACAGGCTGTCGCACACGCGCACGGTGAGCGCGGGCGGCCTGTCCTGGCCTTCCCTGACGACGTCGAAGTGGTGGTAAAAGCTGGCCACCTCATAGACCTCGGCCTGGGCCAGGCGCATTTCCTGGGCCAGCGCCGCCAGGTGGGCGGTGGACAGGCAGCCGTAGCGGTCCTGGATGGCATGCAGATGCTCGATAAGCAGGTCGGCCTGGCGCGAAGCCGGTCCCAGCAGCGCCTGCACGTCGGCCAGCGCTTGCGGATCGACGCGCCTGCCTTTGGGCGCCTGCCGCTTGCGTTCGCGCGTGGCCCCCTGGGGGGCGATCGGAATGACGGGGTGATTCATCGCTGCGGTTCCGGTGAGGTGGTTGGCCAGGTTGACATCATAACTGGCGTCCCGCAGCACAAGGAAATTCTGTCGAAATATCTTACAGTTGCGATAAGAAATATTCCCATAGGAATCTTAAGTTGTTGATTATTATCAAATCATGAGTCCTGGCATGCGTATTGCTTATTGGTTGATATTCTTATTTTCTAGACCAAACCAAAAATGAAAAAATCGCTCATCGCCGCCGCCATTGCCACCGCTGCCGCCGTCCTCGCCGCCGCACCGGCCAGCGCCACCGTGCTGACCGGCACGCTGACTGCGGATAACAGTTTTCAAGCCTATTTCAGCACCAGCAACGCTAACCCTGGCGTGCTGGTGGCCTCGGGCAACGATTGGGGCAGCACCGTTTCGTACACCCAAGCATTGACCGCCGGCCAGTCCGGCTTCATCCACGTCGTGGCGAGCAATGCCGGCGGCCCTGGCGGCTTCCTGGGCGCGTTCTCGCTCAGCGACAGCAACTTCAAGTTTGCCAACGGCACCCAGTCCCTGCTGACCGGGGACTCCGGCTGGACTTATAACGCGACCGGCTGGACCAACGCCAGCAACCAGTGGTTCACGCCTGCCAACGAAGGCGCGGAAGGTGTAGGTCCATGGGGAACCGTCCCTGCACTGGCCGCCGCCAACCCAAGCTGGATCTGGAACTACGTCAGCAATAACGGCAACGACTTCAATACCCTGTACTTCAGTGCCCAAGTCATTGCCAATAATACGAATGTGCCTGAGCCAGCCTCGGTGGCCCTGTTTGGCCTGGGCATCGCAGGCCTGGCAGCCATGCGCAAGCGCCGCGCACTCTGATCGCCGCGCGCCTGAATGCGCGCGCCAGTCGAAAAAAAAGCCATCCCCGCCTGCGCCGGGATGGCTTTTTTCATTGGTGCGCGCCGGCCTGGGCCATCAGGCGCAGCTCCTGCCACACCATCGCCGCCTCCAGCTTTTCCATGCAGTCATGGTGGCCGAGCGGGCATTCGCGCTGACGGCAGGGCGAGCAGTCAAGGCGCAGCGAGAGCGCGCGCGCCAAGTCGGAAAACGGCGGCGCGTGATCGGGGTCGGTCGGGCCATACAGGGCAATCACCGGGCGGTTCAGCGCCGAGGCGATGTGCAGCAGGCCCGAATCGTTGGCCACCACCACGGCGGCGCGGGCGATCAGGGCGATGGCTTCATCGAGCCTGGTGGCGCCGGCCAGATTCAGGATGCGCTGGTCCGGCGCCAGCGCCAGGATATCGTCGCCCGCCTGGCGGTCCTTGGGTGAGCCCAGCAGGGCGATCCGGGCCGTGGGGTCGGCGGCGAGAATCTCGCCCGCCAGCGCGGCGAAGTGGCGCGCCGGCCAGCGCTTGGCGGCGCCGAACTCGGCGCCGGGGGCGAACACCACCAGCGCGCGGCCGGACGGGATCTGGTGGCGCGCGCATACCCCGGCCACGCTATCCTCGCTCACCCGCATGACCGGGCGCGGCACCCCCGCGCGCAGCGGCGCACCGGGGTCGTCGGCCAGCGCGGCGTAGAACGGCACCATCGGCCGCGGCGGCTTGTCGTCGCGGTGCATCACGTTGATCAGGCCATAGCGCGACTCGCCCTTGTAGCCGACCCGTTTGCCGATCCCGGCCAGCCAGGGAATCAGCGCGTACTTGAGCGTGTTGGGCAGCACGTAGGCTTCGGCATAGCCGCGCGCGCGCAGCACCTGCGCGTAGCGCCAGCGTTCGCGCAGCTGCAGGGCGCCGTGGCGGAACGGCGTCTCCAGCACGCTGTCGACTTCGGCCATCGCCTTCCACACCGGGGCCACCGGCGGCGGCGCCAGCACGTCGATCGGCCGCTCGGGATGCTGGCGCACCAGCAGCTGCAGCAGCGGCTGCGCCATGACGGCATCGCCGATCCAGTTGGGCGAGATGATCAGGGTGCGCAGGGCCGGCTTCATGCGGCGGCCTTGGCGAACTGCAGGCGGTACAGGTTGGCGTACATGCCGTTCATGGCGAGCAGCTCGGCGTGGCGCCCGCTTTCGACGATGCGGCCCTGGTCGATCACGACGATGCGGTCGGCCCGCTCGATGGTCGAGAGGCGGTGCGCGATCACCAGCGTGGTCCGGCCGGCCATGAGCGTATCGAGCGCGGCCTGCACCGCGCGTTCGGATTCGTTGTCGAGCGCCGAGGTGGCTTCGTCCAGGATCAGGATCGGCGCATCCTTGTAGATGGCGCGCGCGATCGCCACGCGCTGGCGCTGCCCGCCCGACAGGCGCATGCCGTTCTCGCCGATCTGGGTGTCCACTCCGTCCGCCAGCGCGGCCACCACGTCGGCCAGGTGCGCCGCGCGGATGGCGGCATCCAGGCGCGCGCGGTCGACCGTCTCGGCGCCGTAGGCGATGTTGGCGCCCAGGGTGTCGTCGAACAGCACCACGTTCTGGCTCACCATGGCCAGCTGGGCGCGCAGGCTGGCCAGCCGGATGTCGTCGTAAGCGACGCCGTCGAGCGTGATGCGGCCCGACTGCGGCTGGTAAAAGCGCGTCACCAGGTTGACGAAGGTCGACTTGCCGCCGCCCGACATGCCCACCAGTGCCACCGTCTGGCCGGGCTCGATCTCCAGCGTGACGTCGTCAAGCGCCAGCGGCGCCTTGTCGCCATAGCGGAACGAGACGTGCTCGAAGCGCAGGTGGCCGCGCGCGCGCGCGATCGTCACGCTGCCGCTGTCCGGCTCGATCGGCGCGTCGGCCATGCCGAACACGGTTTCGGCCGCCGCCATGCCGCGCTGCAGCGGGCCGTTGACTTCGACCAGCGATTTGAGTGGCGCCAGCAGCATCAGCATCTGGGTAATAAAATTGGAAAACTCGCCGGCGGTCATCTGCGCTTGCAACGCCATGACGATGACGACTGCGACCGCGCCCGCCGTGGCGATCTGGGTGACCGGGACGGTGGCCGCGGCGGCCACGGTGATCCGCTGCGAAAAGCCGCGCAGGGCTTCGCTGCGCTGCTCGAAGCGGCGCCGCTCGTAGCGCTCGCCGGCGAATACGCGGATCACCTGGTGGCCGCGCGCGGCTTCCTCGACCACCTGGGTCATTTCGCCGGTCACGCGCTGATTGTCGCGGTTCAGGCGGCGCACCCGCCCGGTGGTGGTGCGCACGACGATGGCCGTCACCGGCACCACCACCAGCGCGACCAGGGTCAGCTTCCAGTTCAGCCACATCAGGCCGGCCAGCAGACCGGCCACCACGAGCGCGTCGCGCACGAAGGCCAGGAACACCGAGTTGATCATGTCGACCACCTGGCGCACGTCGCCCACCACGGTATTGATCACGCGTCCGGTGGACTCTTCGTGAAAGCGCGCCACCGGCAGGCGCAGCAGGCGTTCGAATACCATGCCGCGCAGGTCGTTGAGCACCCGGCTCATGACCCAGTTGTTCAGATAGGCGGTGCTGAAGGTGCAGATGCCGCGAAACACAAAGATAAACAGCAGCACGCCCGGTACCAGCCACAGGCTGAACTGGGCTTTCTGGGTAAAGCCCTTGTCGATCAGCAGCTGGAGCGCATAGCCCAGCATTGGCTGGGTCGAGGCGGTACCGGCCATGGCCAGCAGGGCCAGGAGCGCGCGCGACCGGTAGGGCTTGACCACGGCCAGCAGACGCCGGACCATTGCGCTATTTTCCATCGTTTCCATATTCTCGCTACGCGTACAGGTTGCAGTCCGCGAATGAGCGGGCCGCCCGCATTTTCGCACAACCCCGAAGCGCCGGGGCCATCGCCCTAGCGTGCCTGAGGAAAAGGCGTTTTGCTGTAGAATGCGACCGGTTTCAAGACTAACAACAACAGGCGCTTTTCCGCATGAATGGCACAGTCCCCTCTTCCCACTGGCGCCTTGAGCGATCCGTACAGCAAGTCTTTCTGCTTGCCCTGTTTTGCGTGCCCTTCGCCACTGCACTGACCAATCTGTTCGTTGGCCTGTTGTACCTGGGTTTCTTGCTCATGCTAATACTGTGCAAGGACCTGCGCGGGCTTCCCCGTACCCCACCGGCCATCCTCGCGCTCGCTTTGCTGGGCCTGTATTTACTGGGCTGCCTGTGGACGATCGCGCCGCATGCCGACATGGCCAGCGCGCTGCGTAAATACTCGCGCCTGCTGATCCTGCCCATCGGACTGAGCCTGAGCCTGCGCGATCCGACGCTGGCGCGCAAGGCATTGTGGAGCTTCATGGGCGGCGCGGCCGTGCTGGCCGTGTCGTGCTACCTCGTATGGCTGGGCGCGATGCCCACTTCCAGCCTGGGCTGGTGGCGCGTGGGCGAGGCCAAGGACGCGTTCGCCTTCAAGAATCACATCACCGTCGGCATTCTGCTCGGTTTTGCGGTGTCGGTGTGCGCGCTGGCCGCCAGCCATGCCGGCACCGCGGCGCGCCGCGCACTGCTGGGCGGGGCCGCCCTGCTCCTGATGGTGCCGATCGTGTTTCTTAACCAGGGGCGCACCGGTTACGTGGCCCTGTTCATCGGCCTGGCCGCCGCCTTCCTCCTGCGTGCCCCCGCGTCGCGGGGCCGCGCCGCCGCGGGCCTGGCCGCGTTGGCGCTGTTGTTCGGCGGCTTTTACGCCACCTCGGCGAACTTCAAGTCGCGCACCGACGACATGATCACCGAACTGCGCACAGGGCAGGAGCACTCTCCCAACGGCGTGCGCCTGAGCTTTTTGCAATCCGGCCTGCAGATGGTGGCCGACCATCCGCTGATCGGCCAGGGCACCGGGTCCTTTGCCGAAGCGTATTCACCCATCGCGCGCCGTATCTGGGCGGGCGTGCCGTCGATGAGCGAAGCGCGCCATCAGCCGCACAGCGAAATGTTGCTGGTAACGGTGCAGTTGGGGGTGCTTGGCCTGGCCGTGTATGTGGCCATGCTGGGTTCCCTGATGCGCCCCGGCCTGGCGCGCCGCAGCTTCGACACCGACGTGCTGCTGCTGCTGGTGACGATCTTCGGTGTCACTTCGATCTTCAACAGCCTGCTGTGGGATACCACCGAAGCGCACTGGTTCCTGCTGCTGGCCGGCGCGCTCTATGCCGGCGCACTGCGCCCGTCCCGGACAGGGTGAGACCGATGCCGGCCGACGCATTGATTTCAGTTGTCATCAGCACCTTCAACCGGCCGGACGCGCTGGCTGCCGTGGTGCGGGCCTGCTTCGTGCAGAGCGACAGGGACTTTGAAATCATTGTGGCGGACGACGGCTCGGGCGACGAAACCCGCGCCTGCGTCGATGAACTGCGGCGCCTGTCGCCGGTATCGCTGCAACATGTGTGGCAGCCCGACCTGGGCTACCGGCTGGCCATGTCGCGCAACCGCGGCATCCTCGCCGCGCGCGGCCAATACATCCTGTTCCTCGATGGCGACTGCGTTCCGCAGCGCGACTACATTGCCCAGCACCGTCGCCTGGCCCAGCCGGGGTGCATGGTCACCGGCAGCCGCGTGCTGCTCGAGCGCGACTTCAGCGCGCGCGTACTTGCCGAAGGAATGGATCTGCACCAGCTGAGCGCGCTCGACAAGGTGCGCCTGCGCGCGCGCGGGGCCATCAACAAGTGCGCGCCCCTGATCATCGCGCTGCCCGACGTGGGACGCGTACGCGAAGGCTTCAGCTACCGCCGCATCAAGGGTTGCAACCTGGCGGCCTGGCACAGCGATCTGCTGCGCGTGAACGGCTTTGACGAGAGCTTTCGTGGATGGGGGCATGAAGACGCCGACCTGGTGCTGCGCCTGCATCACGCCGGCGTGCGGCGCAAGGATGGCGCTTACGCCACCGAAGTACTGCATCTATGGCACGACGAGGCCGCGCGCGGCCAGGCCGACCGCAATCTGGCCATGGTACGCCAGCGCGAACGCGATGGCACCATCGAAGCACTGGAAGGCCTGCGCGGCCACGCCGCACCTACGCGCGCCGCGCTCTGACTAGGTCTTCAGGCAAGCGCGGTAGAGTGCGAGGTATTCGGCACCGGCTTTTTCCCAGGTGAACTGAGCAGCACGGTTGCGGGCGCGCTCGGCGCCGCGTGCGCTGGCGAAGTGCGCCAGCCCGCGTTCCAGCACCTGCGCCATATGGTCCGGCTCGAAACTGTCGAAGTAATAGGCGGCGTCGCCGCCGACTTCCGGCAATGCCGTCATGCGCGACAGGAAAACCGGGCGGCCATGGTGCATGGCCTCGATCACCGGCAAGCCAAAACCCTCCGCCAGCGAGGGAAACACGAAGGCGTCGCAGTTGGCGTAGTACCAGTCCTTGTCGAACTGGCTCACCGGGCCGGTCACGACCACCCGCTCGCTGACGCGATACTCGGCGGCGGCCGCCAGGATCTTTTGCTTGTACTCTTCCTTGACGACGCCCGAAATGACCAGCGTGCGCTCGTTGTCGCGCAATAACGGCACCAGCACGTGGAAGTTCTTCTTCGCGCACACCATCCCGACGGCAAACAGGAACGCGCCCGGCGGCTGATAGCGCGGACGGTGGCCCTCCGGCGCGCAGCTGAACGAGGTGCCATTGTAGATCACCGAGATCTTGTCGGCCGCCTCGGGAAAATGGCGCACCACGTCGGCAGCAACGAAGTTGGAAATCGCGACGATCCGGTCGGCGCCGCGAATCTTGATGCGCATGCGCTGCATGTGGCGTTCAAGCTTGCGGCTGCCGGCCGGCTGTTCGTAGATCTGGTTCAGATCGTGGACCGTCATGATGGTTTTTCCGCGTACCCGCGCCGGACCGAAACGGCAATACTGGTCGGCGAAATGGACCACCTCGAAGCGGCGGTGCATGGGGAAGAACCAGCGGTGGAATTTGCGGTGCCGGACATAGCCGGCGCCCTGCCCCAGGAAGCCATCCTGCACCGGATAGGTATAGGCGTTGATGTCGAACCGGCCGGCGCCCTGGCGCAGGATTTCGCGTCCGAGACTGTGTCCGAAGGTATGCAGACCGGTATTTTCATACCGCATGGAGTCGAGCGTGATGAGGATCGAGGGTTTCATAGGTCAGTGTCGTTGTGCCGCCACCGCATGGCCGCGCCATGCGCGCACCACCTGCTCGACCTGGTCGGCGCCGATGGCGTGCATGCACTGGCAGGCGGCGGCGGCGGTGCAGCTGGCGCAGCGCTGCTGCGCGCACAGCGATTGCGCCTGGCTGCCAAGCGCGCCCCAGCGCACCGGATCGATCGGTTTAACCGGCGGGAACAGCCCAAGCGTGGGGCGCCCCAGCGCTGCGGCGATGTGCAGCGGGCCGGTGCCGCTGGCAATGAGCGCGTCGGCCACGCCGATCACGGCGGTCAGGCCGGACAGGTCGAATTTTCCGCACAGGTTGCGCACGTTCGGCATCGCCAGCAACGCCGGCGCTTCGCGCGCGAGCAATTCGCCTTCGGCCGGGCTGCCGGTGATCCATATGCGTATGCCTGGGTCCGATTGCAGGCGCTGCGCCAGTTCAGTGTAACGATCCAGCGGCCACTCGCGCCCGTTGCCGTTGGACTTCGGATGCAAAATCAGATTGAACTGCGCCTGCGCGCGCAGGGCGTCGGCTTGTGCCAGCCGGGGCGCCTGCAGGCCGTACATGGGTGCAATCTCGGGCAGCGCGGGGATGTGATCGATCCCGAGCGGACGCAGCAGTTCGAAATTGAGCTGGGCCTCGTGCACAGTGGCACGGACCCGGCTGAAGTGCGCCAGCCGATTGCAGTAGAGCCAATGGTACAGCCGATGGCTGGTGCCGACCCGGTTGGGCACGCCCGCCCGCTTCGCCGCTTTGGCCAGCCGGCGGTCGGGAAAGGCGAAGATCACGGTGTCATAGTTGCCTTTGGCGAAGAGCGTGCCGGCGTCGCGCTCTTCGGCCACCACGGCCTGGTCGACAAAGCGGCATTGGCGCACGACCGGCGCGGCGTAGCCACGGCACAGGAAATCGATGCGCACACCGGGAATGAGCCGCTTGAGGTAGCCGGCCAGCGGCAGAGTCAGCACCACATCGCCGATGTTGTCGGTGCGGCAAATCAGGATGCGGGACAGCGAAGGCGGCATGGGTTCAGTCGATACGTTAGACGGGCGCCGCGCGGCGAGCGTGGCGAGGCCAGCGCTATTATATAGAGTCGCACCGTCTGGGTGAGCGCCGGACGGGGGATTCAGGGCGTGTTCAGCCTGTCGGAACAGGTTCCGGTAAAAACAGGGGGATCGCGGCTGAAGATGCGCCATTCGGCTGCTGCCGGTAAATGGTCGCATACCAAGTCCCGAAAGCGCCACCGTCACTGGCGTTTATCGCTGCATGCGTGGAATCAGGAGCCCGTATAACCAGGTACAACAGGGCGACATCTTTCCCGCCATGTTTCAACGCCAGCACGAGTTTGGCAAAATCCCCGCTGGCACTCCGCCGTCACATATCCCCCCTCGTCCACCAGATGCTTGTAGGCCTTCTGCGCCAAGAACATCTGCGAGTTTCCACCGACATATGTATGGGATTGATGACCAGCTAGCTCATCGGATCGCTTTCATCAAGGGACGGCCATCTTGATTACGTGATTTTAAGCTTCATCCATTCACCATAATCCTCTTTTTAAATAAGTATCATAAGAGGCGAGTAAATTCTCCAAAATATCGACCGTCGGACAAAATAAATAGCCGGCCACAACAAGCGCACACTTAGCGATCACGTGCAATTCGTTCCACAAGTACACCCCAGCAAATGCGACCACTATCCACATCATGACAAAATAAAAAAGTCTCCACCGGTATCGTCGGTATTCCTCGTTTGACATCCGTTTCGGCACGGGCCAGTATCGAGCAAATATTTTCATATTGATCCTCAGATTCACATTGAGATCTCGTGTTCCTGACGGTGACGAGCAGTAGTCGGTCACCGACCGATATGACCCCGCATCATCGCAGGTTCCTCTGCTTGAAAAGAAATGGCGAGACGATGATAGGGCAGCGGCATGCCCGGCTAACATGATATCGCCACCATCGGGCAGGTCAAGACGACGCATGAGGAAGACGCGCAGGTGATGTCGCACCCGCGAATGCGGGAGCCCACGCCCACGCTTGCTCAGCATGGGGTCCCGCTTTCGCGAGGACGGGTTGCGAGATCAGTATTCGACCGCGACCTCTTTCGCACCGAGCTGCTCCAGCGCCAGCTTGAGCGCATCCGAGGGTGCTACCCGCCAGTCGTCCCCCAGCTGCACCGTGCACTCGACACCCTGGGGCTTGAGGCGCATGGCCAGCGGCAGGCCTTCCTGGTGGCGGTGCGGCTTGAGCGCTTCGGCCAGCTTCGGCGTGGGCACCGGCGCCGGCAGGAACAGCCCGACCTGGCGCGCGTAGTGAATCCGCGCCGAGGTCATGTCGTACACCTTCTCGGCAGTTATGCGCAGCCCGCCGTTGAAGCGGTCTTCCGACACCTTGCCCACCACCGCCAAAAACTCATCCTCGCGGAAGATGTTCTTGTTGGCCTCGAACACCTCGCTGTACACGGTCACTTCGACCACGCCGCTCTTGTCGTCCAGCGCCACGATCAGGATCTTGCCGCGCTGGGTCATCTGCGCACGCACGCCGGTGATCACGCCGCACATCATGCGCGGCTCGCGCGACGGCTCCAGCTCGGACAGCTTGGTGCGCGCAAAGCGCCGTGCCTCGGGCGCGAACGAATCGAACATGTGGCCCGACAGGTAAAAGCCCAGCGCGATCTTTTCCTCGGCCAGCTTCTGGCGGTCGGTCCACGGCGTGGCCTTCACGTACTCGGGCGGCGCCACCAGGTCGCTGTCGTCGCCGCCGAACAGCGACACCTGGTTGGCCGAAGCCTGGGCCTGATCGGCCACTTCGACCGCGAAGCCGACCGAGGCGATCAGCACCGCGCGGTCGACCTTGAAGCAGTCGAAGGCGCCGCTGCGGATCAGCGACTCGATGGTGCGGCGGTTGATCTGGCGCCGGTCGACCCG
>CBFGOU010000095.1:0-11472 GCA_965650445.1 uncultured Oxalobacteraceae bacterium
CAGCGTGGTCGGCGATCTGGCCGAAGGCCGCCTGCAACAGGGCGCGGCCAGCAGCGGCAAGGACGAAATCGCCGTCACCTCGCGCGCGCTCGACCAGACCATCGGCACGCTGACGGCGACCCTGCGCACCGTGCTGCAATCGGTGCAGTCGATCGACACGGCCTCGCGCGAAATCGCCACCGGCAACCTGGACCTGTCGAACCGCACCGAGCGCCAGGCCGGCTCGCTGGAGGAAACCGCCAGCACGATCGAGGTATTGACCAGCGCGGTGCGCGAGAATGCCAGCAACGCCCGGCGCGCCCACGAGCTGGCGGCGAGCGCGTCGCAACTGGCCGAGCAAGGCGGGCGCGCGGTCGGCAGCGCGGTGGCGACGATGGAACAGATCAAGTCCAGCAGCCGCCAGATCGTCGACATCATCGGCGTCATCGATTCGATCTCGTTCCAGACCAATATCCTGGCGCTGAACGCGGCGGTGGAAGCCGCGCGCGCCGGCGAACAGGGGCGCGGCTTCGCGGTGGTGGCGGCCGAAGTGCGCACGCTGGCGCAGCGCTCGGCCGCGGCGGCCAAGGAAATCAAGGGCTTGATCTCGGCCTCGGTGAGCATCATCGACGGCGGCAGCGCGTCGGTCAACCAGGCCGGCAGCAGCATGGGCGCGATCGTGGCCTCGGTGCGCGAAGTCAACCAGATCATCGAACGCATTTCGGTGGCCAGCGCCGAACAGGCCGAAGGCATCGCCGAAGTCAACCAGGCGGTCAACCAGATGGATGCCATGACCCAGCAGAATGCCGCCCTGGTCGAACAAGCGGCGGCCGCCGCCGAGAGCCTGAACGAACAGACCGCCAATTTGGCGCGCGCGGTGTCGATCTTCAAGATCGCCGACGAGGAGCCGGCCTACGTGGCGGAGGAGGTGCCCGCCCTGCACGCCGACCCGGACGCCGGATTTTGCGATCCGCAGGAGCGGCGCAGCCCGGCCAGCGCGATGCGCGGCGGCGCCAGGGCCGCGTTGCAGCAGCCGCCGCGGGACCGGCGCGGCGCTAACGAAATGGCCGGCTGAGATAGCGCGAGCCGGCCATGCCGAACCGCCACGGCACCTCCATCGCCTTGGAGATGCCGATGCGCGGTCCCTCCACCACCGCGACCGGCCCGGGCGGCGGCGCCAGCGCGAACGGCGCCTTGCCCAGCGAGCGGCCGTTGTGCGCGCGCGTCACCCCCAGCGCCTGGCACAGCTTGCCGGGGCCGGAGCACAGCAGCCGGATATCCTCGACCCCGCGCCGTTCGACCATGATGGCAATGCCAGCCAGCGGTTCGAGCGCGCGGATCAAGACCCCGGCGCCATGTCCCTCTTCCCGGCAGACGAAATTCAGACACCAGTGAATGCCATAGGAACGGTAGACATAGGCATGGCCGGGATGGCCGAACATGGCGCCGTTGCGCTCGGTGGGGCCGCCGAAACTGTGCGAGGCCGCGTCCGTCATGTCGTAGGCTTCGGTCTCGACGATGCGCCCGCCCACCCCGTCGACCAGCACCACCACGCCGACCAGCTGGCGTGCGACCACATGCGACGGGGCATGGAAATCGATACCTGCGAGGATAGTTTTCATAGCAAGAATTCTATAACGACATCGCCCCGGCACGGCGTACTGGCAGATTTGCGACAAATGTGAAATGCCTGAGTGCAACTATCGTGCGACTGAGGTAAAGTGCTACCTTGTGCGCCATCTGTATTGCAGCCTAATTCCATGAGAAATCTAGCCTCCCCGGCAACGACCGCCGATCCGGTCGAGGCCCTGATCAAGTCGATCCGCATCCCACCGCGGCCCAGCCTGCTCGCCGACCTGCAGCGCGAGCTGGCCAGCGACGAGCCGTCGCCGGCGGCGATCGGCCGCATCATCGCCCGTGATGTGGGCATGTCGGGCGCCCTGCTCAAGCTGGCCAACTCCTCGTTTTACGGCGGCAAGCGCAAGGCCAAATCGATCGACCAGGCCATTATTTTCCTCGGGATCAACCAGGTTGCGGCCCTGATGACGGGCTTGCTGGCGCGCCAGTCGATTCCGACCGATAACGCCGCTTTGGCCAGTTTCTGGGATATTTCGTCCCGGCGCGCGCAAGCGATGGTGTATCTCTCGCGCAAGCTGCGCATCGGCGAAGTGGACGTGGCGCATACCTTCGGCCTGTTTTGCGATACCGGCGTGCCGCTGCTGCTGGAGCGCTTTCCCACCTATGCGATGACCCTGGCCGACTGCGCCAGCGAAGCCGAGCGCCCGGTGACGGCGCTGGAGGACGAGCGCCACAGCACCAATCACGCCGCCATCGGCTGCCTGCTGGCGCGCAACTGGGGCTTGTCGAGCGATGTGTCGGTGGCCATCTTGCACCACCAGGATTACAGCGTGCTGGAAGACAGCGCCACCGACGACGCGGTGCGCTCGCTGGTGGCGCTATCGCTGCTGGCCGAAAGCGCGATTCAGCAATACCAGGGCCACGCCGGTTCGCTCGAATGGAACAAGGGCGGCGCGCGCGCCTGCGCCTACCTCGGTCTGAGCGAGGGCGAAACCACCGATTTGCTGGATGAATTGCACGACACTTTCCACGCTGACCAGTAGCCTTTGACAAGGCGCGCGGCGCGGACGATACTGCAATAACAGCCTGTCCACAGCACAGGCGGCGCACAGCAGGAGACGACATGCGCACCCTGTCCAGAATCATCCAGGCGTTTTCGCTCGCCGTCGTGACGGTGCTGACCAGCGGCTGCGCCAGCGTGCGCCCCCCGCCGCCTCCCATCCCTGCCGAACTGTTTGCCGACGCGCGCTTCCAGGCTCCCCCCGTCCAGCCGAACGCCGACGAGCTGTTCAGCGTCAGCCCGGCCATGCGCGCGTACTTGCACAGTCCTAAATTCACCCGAGAAATACGCGCCAATGGCGCCGCGCGCGGGCTGGTCGACGCGCTCTATATGAACGGCGAACTCAAGCTCGAATACGATTCGTCCATGACCCGCAACGCCGCCGAAACGTTCGACGCGCGCATGGGCAATTGCCTGTCCCTGGTGATCATGACGGCGGCGTTCGCCCGCGAACTGGGATTGACCGTGCAATTCCAGGATGTGGCCATCGACCAGGTCTGGACCCGCACCGGCGGCATGTATTTCGCCAACACGCACGTGAACGTGAGCATCGGCACGCGCCTTGCCGATCCATTCCAGTTCGAAACGGGCAACCGGGTACTGACCATTGATTTCATTCCCGCGCCGGATGCCGGATCGCTGCGCGCGCACCAGATCGACGAAGAAACCATCGTGTCGATGTACATGAACAACCGGGCCGCCGAACTGCTGGCCGAAGGGAAGACCGACGCGGCGTACTGGTGGGCGCGCAATGCCTTGCAGCGCAACCCGGGGCATATGAATCTGTATAACACCCTGGGCGTCATTTATCAGCGCCACGGCGACCTGGCCCAGGCCGAACAGGTCTTCAAGGCCGGGCTGACGCGCGAGCCGGAAAACCTGAACGTGCTGCACAATCTGGTGCCGGTGCTCAAGGGACTGGGCAAGGAGGCCGAAGCGGGCGCGCTCACCGCGCGGCTGGCGCGGATCGACCCGCGGCCACCGTTCTACTACTTCTCCCTCTGCCAGAAAGCCATGCTAGATCGTCGCTGTGAAGATTCAAAAATTAATTTCATCAAGGAAGTGCGGCGCTCGCCGTATTCCCACGAATTCCATTTCTGGCTGGCGATGGCTCAATTACAACTTGGCGAAATCAGCGCCGCGCGCGAACAGCTGACCCAGGCACGCGAAACCAGCACCACCAAGGCCAACACCCAGCGCTACACCGACAAGCTGGCCCATCTGCGCATGCTGACTGCGCGCCAGTACTAGCGGCAAGCCCGGGTGGACGGATGCGGTGCCAGGCACTAGAGTTGCCAGCATCCACCGTCGCGCGCATCGTTTGGTATGTCTGCGATCGGCCAATTTACCGATCTTGAAGGATGTACCGTGCGATCGTTTCTAATGAAACTTCGCGGCGACGGCGCCGCATTGCCACCGAAGCATAGCAGCCGCAGCGTGGCCATCGCCTGGCTGGGCGGAGTCTGCGCCATCACGGCGGTGGCAACGTTCACCAACGCGCTGTCGGCCATGCTGGTGCTGGGTTCCTTCGAGTTCGGCCATTGGCTTGAGCTGCCTGCACCTGTTCGGGCCGGCCTGGTGGGCGATGGCTATTGCGGTCGGCACCGCCATCGCCGTGATGATGCTCACCCGCACGGTGCATCCGCCTGCCGGATCGAATCCTGTCATCGTGTTCGTGTCGCAGCCGAGCTGGGGCTTCCTGCTGTTTGCCCACGGCGCTGGGGGCGCTGGTGATCGTGGCAGTGGCGCTGCTGTACAACAACGCGACGCGGGCTACTCGGTATCCGAAGTATTGGTGAGTCAAAAGGGGACGGCGCCTGCAGGACTGCAGGTATTGCTGGCCCAGCGCACATGCCAAACGTATTATCGTCTCGTCCAACTTACGTCGAGCGCGCCTAGTCGGCGTCCGCTTGCACCTGCATCGTAGGATGCCGCAGCTTGGAGTTGCGAGCGTCAGGAACGATTACCAACTTCACTTCAAGCCTGCACGCACCAGAGCAAGCGCGCAATTAATGGGGATTATTTGAGTGCTCCCACTCCCGACACCCGCGATGCGGCGCTCAGTCTCCGCGCCAATGCCGGCTATATATATATAGGCGTCCCCGTAAAAACTGACAACGAGTAATTGCCCCAGCTTTCCGGTGGTTCAAGCTCACACTGGAAGGCGCCTCGCTGCGGGCATGGCAGGACTTATCTGTGGGCGAGAGTTCAAGTTCCAGATAAGGAAAGACTATGTGGAGTGGCTTACCATCGTAAAGGATAGGGCTTTCCGTGCCGGAATTCCATTACGGGCGGAACTGCTGAATCTGGTATACGCATTGCACGACGAATTGGGGCACGAAGCCGAAGCTGAAAGTCTGGGGATCAATACTTCATGCGTCCATCCCGACATTTACATGAACGAACTGCTCGTTGGAATGAGAGTCATTCATCAGGTCCTGCCGGCGATAATGAAGAAACTCGGAATCGAATTCGAATTAGATACATCGGAATTGCGCCTTAACAACTAGGTATGGCTGCAACACATCGTTCCGCCAACGCACTCTATCAACAGATGATATAGTTCTCTGATGAAGGGTGACCCGGCCATTGATACGCTTCTGGACCTACATGGCTCGATTCTCGACCAAGGAGGTGGGTATTGGATCAAAATTGAGGCTTGGCAGGCAGAAATCTCGAACGCGATGCCGCACGGAATACGCTATTCACTGACGCTGCACGAGCCGTATGGAAAGCGCATCCTTGGATACGACAATTCCCATGCGGTAAAGCCGCCCAAGAAGTTCAAGTACGCCGGACGCATCTTGCCTTATGATCACAAGCACCGACATGCTGCGGACAAAGGCATACCCTACGAATTCAAGGATGCGCAGCAACTGCTCAACGATTTCTTTGCAGATGTTGACCGAGTCTTGCAGGAGGCAAGAAAACGATGAAACCGATTCTGATTGGCATCATGCCGCAAGAACGAATACGCGAGCGCGTGCTTGCGATCGCCCGCGGCAGCTACAAACCGAAGCCGAACGAGCCCAAGATTTGGTTCAATTCCATGAAATCTCTGGCCGAAATACTGAGTGACGACAACCGCGCACTGCTGCACATAATCATGGAAACAAGGCCAGAGTCCATCTCGGCATTGGCGGAACTAACTGGCCGTAAACCGAGCAATCTTTCGCGCACCTTGAAAACGATGTCCAATTACGGCCTCGTGGAATTGAAGCGAGAGCGAAATCAAGTGCGCCCTGTCGCCAAAGCCACGAGATTTCATATCGTGGCCCACTAATTCATAATTCGCCCAAGAGCGCGACGCAAGGCTGTCCACCTATCAAGTTTTTCACCATATGGCTTGGTGTACGCGGGGCTGCTCGACGGAAGGCAAATGATTTGATAGCGCGATGCATGTTCGCCGAGCACTCGTGCGCCGAGCTTGGCGGCAGTCCCGCCATTGAATGCAATGCTATGAATGGCCGGGAAGCGCGCAAGTAGCGCGAGAAGATCGTTGTCATCGCGCTGACGGATATGACTATCCAAACTGCCGGAGCGATGCGCTTCGGCGACCACGTCCCACAGGCCAATGCCGTGTCGAAGCAGCGTTTGCAGGCGCCGGGCGTAGTCAAGTGACACCAACTCGGCGCCGATTACCTCGGACATCAGCATCCAGAAGCGGTTTTGCGGGTTTGCATAGTATTGCTGAAGAACCAGCGATTTCTCACCAGGCAAGCTACCCAGTATGAGCAAACGGGTTCGATCATCGACTACCGGATCGAAGCAGCGCTTCCGCAGGCTGGAAGGGGATGGCATAGTGGCAAGCATGGCCGGATTGTACCGGCCCGGGTGTAGAATCGTCAGCGATATTCACACAGCCGGAGCACTCATGCAGGCAAGCGATTCTCCCCGCCCGATCGACGTACTGCTCGCCAGGTACCGCGAGAGCCATCTGAACCACGCCAATGAGCTGATCCATTTCGTTTGCGTGCCGGTCATCGTGTTTACCCTGCTCGGCATCCTGTGGTGGATCCATCCGCTGGTGGCGCTGGCGGCAACGGCGGCATCGCTGTGGTATTACCAGAAACTGTCGCGCCCGTTCGCGCTGGGGATGCTGGCGATGGCCGCGCTGATGCTCATTGTGCTCAGCCTGCTTCCGCCCATCGTGGTGCTGCCGCTGTCGATCGGCATTTTCGTGGTGGCGTGGATCGGGCAATTTATCGGCCATAAGATCGAAGGCAAAAAGCCCTCGTTTCTGGACGATGTGCGCTTTCTGCTGATCGGCCCGCTGTTCGTGCTCAGCTTCCTGTACCGGCGCATGCACATCGCCTGGTAAGCGCGCTAGTTCAGCAAGGACTCGCTTTGCAGGCGCAGCGCGGTCGTGTCGGCTACGTCAACGCCGAAGCCATTGTCGTTCTGGTGCGCGGTCAGCAGCAACTGGGTGCAAACCACCACATACACGATCAGCACGGCAATCTTCAGGTGCAGAGAGGGCTTCATGCCATTACCTCTAGATTGATCAAACCTCATGGCCAGTATCGCCTGCCGCCGTGCGGTTTTCGACAGCGCCCGGCAAAAAATCCTGGAAGTGTGGTTTTATCGCCAAGACGGCAGGAAACCTGTTTCCCCCTATACTTGCTCGATGTCCTCACCCTTCACCTTCACCCACAGACCCGTCATGACAACAAGTACGCTGACCATCCGCTCCGCCGCACCCGAAGACCTCCGCGCCATCCTCGGCATGATCGAGGAACTGGCCGCATTCGAAAAACTGTCGCATCTGCTGGTGGCGACCGAAGCGACCTTGCACGACGGACTATTCGGCCCGCAGCGCAGTTGCGAAGCACTGGTCGGTGTCGAGAACGGCGAGGTAGTCTGCTACGCGCTGTTCTTCCATAACTACTCGACCTTCCTCGCGCGAAAAGGGATTTACCTCGAAGACTTGTATGTGCGCCAGACGCATCGTGCCAAAGGCTATGGCAAGCAATTGATGATCGCCGTGGCGCAGCTGGCGGTCGAGCGCGGTTGCGGGCGCTTCGAATGGTCGGTGCTCGACTGGAACGAAACTGCCATCAACTTTTATCAGGGCATGGGCGCCGACGTCATGCCGGACTGGCGCATCTGCCGCGTGGCCGGCAGCGCCCTCCATGCTCTGGCCGCAGCTGGATAAGAAAAAGCCCACGGGGCCGATGGCGCCGTGGGCGAACCCATGTGGTTAATATGGGGAGGGGAGACTGGAATCAATCTACGCCTTATCATAGTTGCTTGGCTGCGTAGATACTTGAGGCTTTACAATTACTTACTCCTGTTCGGCGTTCGTTCTCTGACACCAATAATTACAGATGCGCAAACTTCTATATTGAGCTTTATCAAGGAAGTGCGGGCCGGCGCCGCAGCGCGCAACGTTCGAGCAGCTCGAACAACGCTTGGGTAAGCAGCGCCAGCACGGCGGCGGGAATGGCGCCGGCCAGCAACATATCGTTGTCGTTCAAGGCCAGCCCGATGGTGATGCGTTCGCCGAAGCCGCCGGCGCCGATGAAGGCGGCGATCGTGGCCGTGCCCACGCTCATCACTGCGGCGGTTTTCACGCCCGCCAGTATCACCGGCAGGGCCAGCGGCAATTCCACCTCCCACAGACGCTGGCGCGCCGTCAGCCCCAGGGCCAGCGCGGCCATGCGCAAGCCCGCCGGCACGCCCAGCACGCCGGTACAGGTATTGCGCACGATCGGCAGCAGCGCGTACACGAACATCGCCACCAGCGCCGGCACCGTGCCGATCATGCCCAGCACCGGAATCAGCATGGCCAGCAGCGCCAGCGACGGCACGGTCTGCAGCATGCCGGCGAGCGCCAGTACCGGCTGGCGCAGGCGCGGCGCGAATGCGGCGATGATCCCGAGCGGCAGCCCCACCAGACAGGCCAGCGCCACCGAGGCCAGCACCAGCAGCACATGCTGGCGCGTCAGCGTCCACAGGCGCTGGTCGAACAGCTTGGCCATCAAGCCGCTGCGCCCGGCCGATGGCGCGGACGGCGCGAGAAATCCGCGCGCCACGTCGGCGAAGCTTTTTCCCTCCAGTTCGACTGCTGCGTTCATGGCGATCATGCGCGCCGGCGGAATGCGCCCCTCGAGCGCGGCGATGGCCTTCCATTGCCGCGGAAAGCGCACCGGCGCATCGAGCCGGTACAGCAGCACGGCGTCGTAGCGCGGGAAGAATCCTCTGTCGTCGTCGAGCAGCGTCAAGCCGTATCTGGCGATCTTGGCGTCGGTCGAATAGATGTCGATCACGTCGACCTGCCCTGCGGCCAGCGCTTCGTAGGCGATGCCGTGATCGAGGCCTTGCGGCTGCGCCTTCAGTCCATAGCGCGCCGCCAGGCCAGGCCACCCGTCGGCGCGCCCGATGAATTCGTGCGACAGCCCGAAACGCAGGGCGTTCTGGCGCGCCAGGCCGGACAAGGATGCGATGCCGGCGCCGGCGCGCATCGCCAGCGCATAGGTGTTGTTGAAACCGAGCGGCACCGCCACGCCGAGACCGCGCCGCTTCAGGGCGGCGCGCATCTCATCCGGTGTGCTGGCCTTGCTGTTCTTGAGGATATCGCGGTCGATGGTGCCCAGGTATTCCGGATACACGTCGATGCTGCCGGCCTGCAGCGCCGCCAGCACGATGGCGGTATTGCCGAGGCCCTGGCGGTGCTCGGCCCGGCCATGCGCGGCTGCCGTCTGGGTCACAATTTCGCCCAAAATATACGATTCGGTGAAGCGCTTCGAGCCAACCCGCAGCACATCGCCGGCCGCCAGCGCAGGGACCAGGACAGCCAGCCAGCACAAGGCCGCAGCAAACAGGACGCGCACAGGCACTCCCCAATCGGTCAATCGGGCAAGCTTACCATCGGCGCGCGCAGGCGGCCGCCATTGACCACGGCGCGGCAGGGATTGAAGCCGATGGCGTAGGCCAGTTCGGCCGGGCGGGCGATGTCCCACAAGGCGAAATCGGCGCGCTTGCCGACCTCGAGCGAGCCGGCCTGGTCCTGCAGGCCGAGCGCACGCGCGGCGTGCACGGTGCAGCCGGCCAGCGCTTCGCGCGGGGTCAGGCGCCACAAGGTGCAGCCCATGTTCATCGCCAGCAGGATCGAGGTCATGGGCGAAGTGCCGGGATTGCAGTCGGTGGCCAGCGCCATCGGCACGCCCGCGGCGCGCAGCGCGGCAATCGGCGGTGGCTGGGTATCGCGCAGGAAGTAGTAAGCGCCCGGCAGCAGCACCGCCACGGTGCCGGCGGCGGCCATCGCGGCGATGCCGGCGTCGCTCAGGTGTTCGAGGTGGTCGGCCGACAGGCCGCCGTAGCGGGCCACCAGCGCCGCGCCGCCCTGGTCGGACAGCTGCTCGGCGTGCAGCTTGACCGGCAGGCCGCGCGCGCGCGCCGCCGCGAACACCCGTTCGGTCTGCGCCGGCGAAAAGCCGATACGCTCGCAAAATACGTCGACGGCATCGGCCAGCCCGTCCAATTGCGGGAGCATGGCGCAAACGGCGTCGATGTAATCGTCCGGCCGCGCGGCGAATTCCGGCGGCAGCGCGTGCGCGCCCAAAAAAGTGGTCCGCACCGTGACCGGCAACAGCTCGCCGACCTTGCGCGCGGCCCGCAACATCGTGGTCTCGGCCTCGAGCGACAAACCATAGCCGGACTTGATTTCCAGCGTGGTCACGCCTTCGGCCAGCAATGCCGCCACGCGCGGCAGGCTTTGGCGCAGCAGTTCGGCTTCGCCGGCGGCGCGGGTGGCGCGCACGGTGGACATGATGCCGCCGCCGGCGCGCGCGATGTCCTCGTAGCTGGCGCCGTTCAGGCGCGCCTCGAACTCATCGCTGCGCGTGCCCGCGTGGACGATGTGGGTGTGGCAGTCGATCAGGCCCGGCGTCAGCCAGCAGCCGCGGCCGTCGTGCACAGTGCGCGCCGCCGGCGCACCGGCGCGCGCGCCGAGCCAGGCGATCCGCCCATCCTCGACCGCGATGGCGCCGTCGGTCACGTCGCCGCGCGCCGATAGCGTCGCCAGGTGGACGTTGGTGAACAGCGCGTCGCAGGCCATGCCTAGCCGGGAGCGATGAAGATGTCCACCACCAGCACCACGGCGCGGATCGCTTCGAGCGTCCACACGGTCGGCGTATCGAACACGATGGTGTCGAAGCGCACCAGGCCGATGCGCTCGGCATCGCTGCTGACCGACAGGCCCTCGCCTTCGGCCAGGAACAGCACCGTGATGTCGCCGCGCGGCGCAAACGCCGAGGCGCCTTCCAGCGTGCGCCGGCCCATGCGGTGATGGCAGCGGTTGCGCCGGGTCATGACGTTGAAATCGGTGCTGGGGCCGCCGCTGAGCGTGGCGGTGATGTCGGACTCGCCGGCGAACTCGAAGATCGGCTCGTCGTCGGTGAGGAGAAAGCGCCTGCCGTCACCGGTATCGAGCACCCCGCCCGGTCCGTCCACCAGCGCCAGGGTGCGGTCGATGCCCGGATAGTGCGAAAACGGTCCGTCGTGGGCGATGGTGGCCAGGCTGATGCGCCAGTCGAAGCTGTCGAAGGTCGCGCCGGGCGGGGCGGCGGCGATCTCGATGGTGCTGCCGCCGCCATTTTTCCACGGCGAGGACTCCAGACCGGCATAGGGAATCAGTAATGTCATGTTCGCAGTGTCCGCAGTTGAGCGAGAGTCTGTTGATAGCGTTGCGCAATCGCCGCCTGCGCAACGTGCCTGTGATCGCGCACGACCCAGCGGCCGCCGACCATCACATCCCTGACAAGATTATCATTACCGCAGAAAATCAGGCGATTCAACACGTCCGCGGGCCTGGCGTCGGCCAGATTCGGGTGGGCGCTGTCGAGCACCAGCAG
>CBFGOU010000096.1:0-11445 GCA_965650445.1 uncultured Oxalobacteraceae bacterium
CGCAAGGGGCGTTCTTGAAAATTGAGGGTGGCAACATCATGCTGCATGGGCCGGGTAAGATCGAGTTCAAGGCGAGCATGAAGGAGTTGGCTGGGCCGCAGAGCGCTACCGCGGCGCTTCCATTGTTGCCCAAAGCTAGCGACCTGCCTCCTCCGCCTGATGCCTTTAGTAATCGGGTCGATCTGTCGACCTTGTTTTCCAGCGACGAACTTGCCGCCGGCGTCGCCTACAAAGTGGCACGTGCCGACGGGAGCGTGTATGAAGGGACTCTTGATGGCGATGGTCGTACCGCACGTCTGTTCGGCAATGAAGGGGAGTCATTCAAGGTGCTCGCCGGTGATGGCGATTGGTCGTTGGACATTGCGGCGACCAGTACAGGTTCCCATTGCGACTGCAACTCACATGAACACGAAGATGATGATCACACTACATAAACACTTGGCCGCGCGTTCGATAGCTACGTTTGCGTTCGCCATTCAAGCCGCGTGCGCACAGCAGCCAGCTCCTGAGCCGGCCGTGCCAGCGCCATCATTCTCCAGCCAGCCTTTTCCATCCAGCGCATTGCAGTACCAGGCACGCTTGTTTGAACTGACTGAACCTGGCGAGAAAAAATATAATGCGGCATTCGAACGTCAATTGCGTCAATTGGTGGCGCCGCAGCTGGCCAAGAACACCAAGTTTCTGGCGCGTTTGACTAGCGGTCCGACCGAGACTGGGACCTATTACGCTGTGGGCCAGCGGGCATATGCTTACTACCCAATCTGCCAAGCGCATCAATGCGACACAACCACCATGGAAATATTGTTCGATCCGAGCACGAACAGAATGGTCGGCAAGCTGTTAGATCGCTGCGCTCCCATGTGGTTGGGACAGCCCGACAAGGTCGAGATGGCGCTACTGGAACAGCGTCACCAAGCTAGCTATCCCGCAACCGCCACCGCATGCGCAGGAAAATAAATGAGCAAAGGGGGGATGACAGAGTTTTTGACGGCTTTGTTTGCCAGTGAAGGTGGCGGAAAGGTCGATATCGAGAACGTATTTGGCTATATCGGAAAATATCAATTTGGCGAGGACGCGCTCGTTGACCTTGGCTATTACAAAGCTGATGGGTCTAACAACCGTACCCTTACGGGAAAATTCAAGTACGACTGGTCAGGTGACTGGACCGGAAAGAACGGTGCAAGCAGCAAAGCCGTTTTCCTTGGCAGCGTGGCTATCCAGGACGCAGCGGCACGCGATTGGGTTGCCCTTCTGTGCAGCAGGATGAAGCGCTATAAATTGGCCAAATATATTGGCGACACCATTGGTGGTGTAGAAGTGACTGAATCGGGGATCATTGCAGCGGCGCATTTGAAAGGCTTCGGCAGCACCAAGCATCCCGGCGTCATTCAATTTTTGAGGTCGAACGGCA
Organism: uncultured Oxalobacteraceae bacterium; assembly: GCA_965650445.1. Classification (GTDB taxonomy): domain Bacteria; phylum Pseudomonadota; class Gammaproteobacteria; order Burkholderiales; family Burkholderiaceae_D; genus Telluria_A. The sequence continues at coordinate 1,412 of CBFGOU010000096.1, forward strand.
GCACCAACGGCGAAGATGCATTCGGAACCAGCGTGTCCGATTACATGGCCAAATTTGCCGATTACGATCTCGGCTGTTGTGAACACTTGGTAGTGAATCTACGTGACCGCGATAAGGCGCCGATTGCCGGACTCAAGTATGAGATTCGCAGCGGCGACAAGGTCGTGAAAAAAGGCGCGACCGATAGCAAAGGCGAAACGCGCAAGGTAGCCATTCCTCACGGACAATCCGCATATCAAGTGTTTGTCGCCCGGGTCGAAGGCGGCATGAAGCAGGTCGCCGAATTCGCTGCACCATTGACATCGGCGCTCGTCACCCTGATTAGTCCGAAAATTCAAGTTGCAACGGCGCTGGAAAAGCACCAAGGCACACCTGGTCCGTATCGCGCGGGCCGCGCGAGTGCGGCAGCATCGGCTGCGCCGAAAGGCCAAGCCAGGACTGCTGCGCAGCGCGGCACAAAGGGGAATCCTGTCGCGGTGGCCCATCCGACGCCAGCAAGCGGAAAGGTATTAAGTGGTGCTGCGTGGGAGGCGCAATTCCCGACCAGTCGAAGCATCGATGCTTTGACCCCTGACTTTAAGAAAAAGGTCGGCAGCTTTACCGACGCCTTAAAGGCCGCCGGCATCAAGATCAAGATTGCGGCAACATATCGCCCAAAGGAGCGAGCCTATCTGATGCATTACTGTTGCAAAATCGCGAATGGAGATATTGCCGCAGATAAGGTCCCGCCCATGGCTGGCGTGGATATCGATTGGGTTCATCGCGACGCGACCGGCAAGATGGATGCGAACGCATCGCGGGCCGCCGCGCGGGCGATGATGCAGGCGTATGTGATTCGTTATCCTGCCGCCTTGTCGAGCAGGCATACCCAGCGCCGCGCCATCGATATGACCATTACCGGCTTCAAGGACAAGACGGTGAAGAATGCGCAGGGCGAGGACATAGTAATCGGCGGGACCGCCGACCTGCACGCCCTTGGAAAAACATACGGAGTGATAAAATTGGCATCGGATCCGCCGCACTGGTCGGACGATGGCCACTGAGAATCTGGAGGATCGATGAAGTTGTTGTGCGCAATATTGCTGTCGTTGTTGGGCCAGGCCGTCGCTGCTGCGGATGCGCCATTGTTTTATGTCGTCGATGTCCGTCACAGCGGTGACGCCGTGCTGCACGTCAGTACTAACAGCGTCCCGCCAAAGACCGAGCTGCCATACGTCATCGTCGATACGCCGGTCATGACCTGCTGCTTCAGGCTCGGTGCAAAAGCGCCCGGACGCAAGCCGATCAAGATTGACGAGGACGCGCCGCCGCTGACGTCGGAGGAGGGCGAGGAAACCTTTCAATTTGCCGGGTATGTAACCACAGCGCCGGTGGCCGCTCAGCGTGGCAGCGCCGACAAGCTCGCTTTTGGCGTCGAGGGCATGACCTCGGTTCTGCAGAAGGGCAAGCGCACTTACGAAATCGTGGTACCGCAACAGCCCAAGCCGGTGATCGTGCGGCACTGCCTTGGTGTCGAAGGTGTCAACTTCCGCCTGTATCGGACACTGACCGACAAGAAGCCCTATGCCACCTTTTACTACTCGCTTGGTTATGACGTAAAGCCGGATTGTCGTTGAGTCAGATGTAGGGACAGGTCCCTGCAGGCCGACACCGATGGCGCACCGACGCGCACGCTGGGCGAATGCGCCGTCAAGGCTGCCATACTGGCTGAGCTCGATTCTAGCCTGCACGCCGCGCGCCGTGGTGCCGGCGAAAGGCCGGTGTATCGCAACCGGATCGACGCCATTCCGAGCAGCGTGCCGTACCGCGCCTGCAGCACCCATCTGCGTCCGACCGTGCGCGGCCAGCACACCGCGATCGTGGGCGGGCCGCTCGCCCTTCGGGTAGTACGGCAAGAGTGCAGCAACCAACACTGGCCATGGCGTCACCGCTTCGATCTTGGCCAGAAAACGGTCGCGCCGCGTCACCTTCTTTTTACCGGCGAACTCAGCTTCGGAAAAACTCGCTTGCTTCATGATGGGCACGAAAAATTCGGATGCACTAATGTGCCAGTTCAGCTTGCCCCGATGGGGCTTTCAATGAATAAATCAGCGCTTCCCTAGAGGTGAAAAATGCAGTTAATCGAAAGCTCCGCAAGCTCAACCAAGCGTTGGAATCGTAGTTGAGTTGCATAACAATTGAAAGATCAGCATGGCTTTTCATCAAAAACGAAGACAACAATTCCTGATCGAATCTGCCTACAAAAAGTCGGTTGACTTTTTTGTGTCAACAGCAATTCCGGCATTTCGTTCAACGCTTTCCTCCGCAACGAGTGACGCTGAGGATCGGCAGCTAGTGTCGGGCGCCATGGCAGATAGTACATTTGATAATTTCATGTTGAGGTTTACCGCCGGCGAGGATTTGGATGTGATGCGGGCGGACTTTGAGAACGTGATCTCATCCTATGAGCTAGCGATAAAGCTCGTGCGCGAATTTGAGAAAAATGTCAACTTTCCGCCACTTGCCTTCTCAGAGATCTATGAATACGAGCGCGGAATCCAAATTATCTCGTTCTGTTACCTGTTGCATCGGCGTGATCTTCTTCCTCGAGTCTTGGATATGTTTGATCCTGCTTATGCGGGCACAGATACTCTCTATGAAGATTTGCTTTCTTTCTTTTCAGAGCGCGATGACGTTGATGAGTGGTATCACGATAAACCGTATCGTGATTTGATTAATAGCTATTACCGCGATACGCATGAGGAGAGCGTCCTAGATATTTGTAACTACGTCAAAAAATGGTATGCGGGTATGGAGAAATGTCCGTGGCACAACAGTCACCTCGAAATTGAAGATGATGAACTCGGCCCTTATAGCGGGTACTGGGCGATAGAAGCGGCGGCTTATACGTATCTTTTGGGACTTGACGATACTGATTATCGTGAAAATATCGTGTATCCCAAGGATCTCGTCGATTACGCACGAAAGTTCGATGACAACGAATCGATGGTTCAGACTAGCTTCCCCAACCGCGTCGAAGGTGGGATGGAATGTCCGCGCACGGGTTACTGGTTAACCCCCGCAAGGCAAAATAGTCGGGCGTTATTCCAGCAGGGCGCAATAATGCCGAAGTTCGATGAACCCACTTATGGTGCAACAATATGGCAATGGGATGAGAACCAATAGATTTGCCAAGGCTTCATCCGCTTCGACTGACGTTGCCAAAGCGCCGCTATCTGCGAAATTTGCACACGCTTCTTATTGTTGTATTGCAACGTGACATTTGAGCCGAACACGCAGGCGAATACTGATGGCATTTATTCGACGCATGTATTCATGGTGACTGAGATCGACAATGCGGCAGACCAGTATAAAGTTGAATGAAATCCGAGAAAGACCGGTCAAAGGAAAATGAATGAGCAAGCCTTCATTCGATAGTATTCGCAGGCAACCTTATATTAATGAAGTTGCATATATAAATACAAGAAATTACATTGACAAAACGATAAGTATTTTAGAAGAAAAAGATTGTGCATTGAGCGGCGACCAGCAAGCTCGGAGTTTCACACGCTCGTTTATTGCTCAACAGAGGTGGTTTGAATTTCAGCTGCGCTATACAGCTGGGGAGCCAATGAGCGTATTGGCATCCAGTCTAACTTCGGTTGTCGAAACCTATGAACGATATGTTGAGTCGTTAAATCAACTTTCGGATGACGACTATCGTCCTCCGTTTCAATTTAATGATCTGATCGATATATATGTTGACTATGTGAATTTATTGTGTGCATGTGTTCTATTTCGCCGTGAAGATTTAATCTCGCGCGTGGCGGAGTTAAATCGAGGAACAGATTTTGACGGGGTGGACGCCGTTATTGAGGAGTTATTCAAACTATATTTGGAAGAACGTCCGCACGCAGATGAGTTGTACTGGGAGAAACCGTACGCCATCTTGCTCGAGGCTGTTGACAGCGAGGAGACAGCCGCCCGTCGAGAAAAGATGGAGAAATATATTAAGGCGTGGTATAAGTCCATGAAAGGCAGGGCGCATTTTTGGGGTGCACACGAGACAATAAAGCCGGAATTTTCGCCATATTGTGGGTATTGGGATATGTGCTCCGCTGCTTTCACCTACTTGTATGATATCGACGACATTCGTTATCGTAATGAAGTGGTTTATCCAAAAGACATGGTTGATTATGCCCGTAGCACAGGAGGTGTCGACAAGACCATTTGGCAGTGGCGCGAGAAACAGCATAGGAAGCCGTAATGAGCATTTACGACCTGTTCAAGCCAAAGTGGTCTGCAGAGCTAATGTCTGATGACGACAGGCGCAAGCTATTTTGGTACCACAAGAGGAAAAGTAGCTATACGGCTTGGAAAGAGCTAGCTGCTGCTTTCGATCGTTTTGCCGAGCTGTTTGAGCGTCAGGTAAAGGAGCAGCCAATTCATGTGCCAGAGCGCTTCACTGCCGAGTGGGGAACCAACTGGGAAATGTCGCATATGCCTCGCCTACCCTTTGCGATAATCGACTTTTAACTCATCGTAGCGAAAGTTCCATGGACGGGTCCATCTTCGAAAAATTCAAGCCCAATCTAATTGCGCTGCTCGTAGGAGCAATCGCATCGGCTTCCGCCGTGTGGAATGTTGCAGACAATTTACACAAGAGGGAAATCGGTATCCTTGAGCGTCAAAATGCAGATATCCAGAAACGGGTGATCGAGGTCGAAGCACAGTTGAAATTAGCTCGACAGGAACGATGCGCTCCTGCGGCAGCAGTGGCGGATGCAGGTCGATCTCGAAAGCGCGAGCTGGAAGCATTGATTCGAACCCTTGAGGCTGAAATCGTCGCAAAAAAGGAAGAGCTTCGCCGTCATGCTCCAGTAGTAGTTGGTGGTGAGAAGGATGACTCATATCTCGAAGTTGAAAGCGAGCTTCATAGCTTGCAGGCGCAGAGGGACGAAGCAAAGCGGCAGTTAATTCGTGTTGTGGGAGGGGGAGATCCAGCCGCGAAGTGATCGAAGCCGGTCAGACGTAGTGCGTCGACCGCTGGCACTTGACCTCAAGCCCGCCTGCCATCAGACTAGACTATTCAACCACCCACAGGAGAACACTATGCACGCAATGGGCATTGTCATCCTGTCGGCTGCCTGACCCGGCTTTCACCCGCTTACCGGCCCAGTTAGCTGCGCCGGTGTGTCGCAGGCCCCGGAAGGGCGCCGACTTCCTGCATTAAGGTGCCCCGCGCATTTGCGTGGCGGCTGTGCTCGCTCGTTGCGAGCAAGACCAACAGGAACGACACATCATGATCGACATCGATATCGCATCGTTGCGCCGCATCGGCTTGAGCAATTTCTTCCTGGCCCAGCTTGGCCAGATTCCGCCCGGCCAGTGCCCGGCACGCATTACCGAAGTTCACCGCGACAGGCTGACCGTGCATGACGGCAGCGGCACACTTTCTGTGCGTGCGGTGGACGGCCCAGCGCTCGCGGTGGGTGACTGGGTTCTGCTCGGCGCCGACGGCGTCAAGCAGCATCTCGAACCGTACAACCAGATTGCGCGGCGCGCGTCGGATGGCCAGCGCCAAGTGTTGGCCAGCAATATCGACACAGCATTGCTGGTGATGGGGCTGGACCATGATTTCAACCCGCGCCGGATCGAGCGCTATGTGGCCATTGTGCGGGCCAGCGAGGTCACGCCGGTGGTAGTGCTGACCAAGGCGGACGTGGCAAGCGAGGTCGACGCGCGCACCGATGAGTTGCGCCAGCGCCTGCCTGCCAGCATCGATATTGTCCGGATCAATGCCCTGAGCATGGATGCGCGCACGGCACTGTCGCCTTGGCTCGGTGCGGGCCGGACGCTGGTGCTGCTGGGATCGTCGGGTGCCGGTAAATCCACGCTGACCAACACCCTGGCAGGCGGTATGCAGGAAACAGGCGCGGTGCGCGGAGACGATAGCGGTGGGCGCCACACCACGACCGCACGCTCGCTGCACCTGTGCGCCGATGGCGCTTGCATCATCGACACTCCAGGATTGCGCGGCATGCAGGCCGATGCGGATGCGGAAACGGTAGCGGCCAGCTTCGACGACATCGAAGCTTTGGCGAGGGAGTGCCGCTTTCACGATTGCCAGCACGGCAGTGAACCGGGCTGCGCTGTCCGAGACCAGATCGATCCGGATCGCTTGAAGAACTTCCACAAACTGCTGCGCGAGGCGGGGAGGATGCAGCAAACTCCGCTCGACGCATTGCGGAGCTTGCGAAATGGAAGTCGCTGATCCGGGAGGGGTGGGCGCGCGGCCGGGCGAAACACGGCTAGGTACTGCGGCGCCCAAGATGAGGTGCCCTCGATGCCGGGACTGGAACATGATCGCCGGGAACCCGCCCGGAACGAACACCGGCTGCTCACTGGCGGCATCGCACAATCGGCCGCAGGAAGCGCCGCAGGCCTTTGCCCAGGCAATTCTCGACGTGGCAAAACTGAACTGAGCGAACACGTCCCCGCATCCTGCCGCGATGTCGTATGCATACGACAAGCAAAATGACTGTCCCTCAAATCGAACGATTTGAGGGGCTGCGATATTCTTTTATTCTGATTAATTGTATTTTTGGAAAAAAACATTATCAATAAGGCGCGGATCAATATCCGAATCTTCGCGAAGTGTGTATTAGGCAGACATTTTGGAATCGCATAAATTGCCAGTTGGAAATATCGACAGTTTTATGCGATTCTTATTTTTGCAGAGCGCCAAATGCCGGTTGCAAAACGGCTAAAAATCGCGCATTCTCCTCATCCAGTGTCAATATCGAACATATCCATCCCTTATGTTGGCCGGACAGCGGCCGGCCGCGATTGTGGAATATTATCAGTAAAATAATTTGACCGGTGGTGCGTATATCGCACAATAATTATAATGGAGAGAGTAAATTGAATAAATCCTTATCACTGTGGGGTGCCTGCGCTGTATTGGCGTCGTCAGTGCTGTCCACAAACGCGGCTGCGCAGGCAGCCTATACGCCCGTAGCGTTTCAAAACGCTTCCGTCCATGATCCTTCCGTGATCAAGGCCGGCGGCACATATTATGTGTTCGGCTCCCACCTTGCCTCGGCTAAATCCACGGATTTAATGAAGTGGCAGCAAATGACCGACAGTGTCAGCGCCACCAATCCATTGTTCCTGAACGGTTCCAGCAACGTTTATACCGAACTGGCAGAAACCTTCGCGTGGGCACAAACGACAACGCTGTGGGCGCCGGACGTTATTCGCCTCGGTGATGGCAAATACTACATGTATTACAACGCGTGCAAAGGCGATTCCCCGCGCTCGGCCCTGGGTATTGCTGTCTCCAATAATATCGAAGGTCCGTACGTTAATAAGGGAATTATCCTTAAATCGGGCATGTGGGGCCAGGCCAGTTACGATGGCACCGTATATGACGCGCTCAAGCATCCGAATACCGTCGATCCGAATGTGTTTTTCGATAATGGCGGCCGGCTGTGGATGATCTACGGTTCGTATTCGGGCGGCATCTTTATCATGCAGATGAATCCGGCGACAGGAATGCCGCTGGCGGGCCAGGGGTACGGCAAGCGCTTGATGGGCGGTAATCACAGCCGGATCGAAGGTGCGTACGTGATGTACAGCCCTGTCACGTCGTACTACTACATGTTCACCTCGTTCGGCGGTCTGGATGCCGCCGGCGGCTACAACATGCGCGTTGCACGTGCGCTTTCCCCGGACGGTCCGTACTTCGATGCCCAAGGTAATAACATGGCCAACGTCAAAGCCGATCCGAGCAAGCCCCTGTTTGACGACGCATCGATTGCCCCCTATGGCGTCAAAATCATGGGCAATTTCCTGTTCGAGCGCAAACTTGGCGACGCCGGCACGGGCATTGGCACCGGGTATGTGTCCGCCGGCCACAATTCGGCCTATTACGACGCGGCCACCGGCAAGCACTTCCTGATTTTTCACACCCGCTTTCCCGAGCGTGGCGAACAGCACGAAATTCGCGTGCACCAGATGTTCATGAATGCCGACGGCTGGCCAGTGGTGGCGCCGTACCGCAATACCAATGAAACCCTGACGGCAGTACGCCGCGAATTCGTACTCGGCGATTATATGTTCGTCAATCACGGCAAGGATATCTCGGCCACCATCAAGAAATCCCAGCTGATCACGCTCAATTCGAACGGGGCGATAACGGGTGCGGTATCGGGCACCTGGACGCTGGTGGGCAGCAACCAGATCGAGATCAATCTGCCTGGCTGGTCGCCCTTTAAAGGCGTGTTTCTCAACCAGTGGGACGAAACGTCGAAAAGCTATGTCATGACGTTTTCCGCCACCTCGCGTGAAGGCGTTGCCGTCATCGGCAGCCGCCTGATTCCCCGCACCGACGCGCAGGTGGTCACTGCGATTTATAACGAACTCAGTCTGGGCAACACCAGTGCGGTAACGGGCAATATGACGCTGCCGACGACCGGCGCGCGTGGCGCCGTGATTACTTGGGCATCGTCGAATCCGGCGGTATTGAGCAATACAGGTGTGGTCACCAGCCCAGCCAGCGACGTGACCGTCACGCTGACGGCCACCATCACCAAAGGTACCGCGAGGATCGCCAAGTCGTTTGCTGTCACTGTGCGCAAACTGGGCAGCATGCTTGCCCACTATGCGTTTGACGGCAACCTGAGCGATTCGACCGGTGCTTTCGGCGCCGGCGCTGTCATCGGCAGCAAAATCGACATCGCCGGAGGCAGCCTGGGTTATGAGGCGGGCATGAAAGGCAGCGCCGCGGTCTTCAACGGTGCGACTGGTGTGCGCCTGCCGAACGGCCTGATCTCGACCAATACCTACACGGTGGCCATGTGGCTCAAGCCGGCGCAACTGACCGCATTCACCCCCACCTTCTTTGGGGCGCGCAATGGCGATTCGTGGATCAGCCTCCTGCCGATGGGGCATGATTTCGTCAGCGGCGCGACCATGCTCTGGTCGGGAACGGCCTGGTACGACGCCGGCCTGGGCATGAACATCCCGACCGGGCAGTGGTCGCACGTCGCATTTACCGTCAAGGCCGGCGCTGTCAGCGTGTACGTCAACGGTGTGAAGCGTTTCAGCGGCGCGAATTTCCCGAACGTGTTCACCACCACCACCGGCGTGTTTGCACTGGGCGTGAACTGGTGGGATACGCCGTACAAAGGATCGATGGACGATCTGCGCATCTACGGTGCGGCATTAACCGACGCTGAAGTTTCCAGCCTCGCACACTAAACCCCGGTTGATGGCCCTTGCCTTAATGCGGGGCCATCGTCCGGCAGCTTTCACTGATTGATTTTGACGGAGTAAAAGTATGAGTATGACGCTGAAGAAGATGTTGCTGTCCCTGTTGCTGGGAGTCTGTTCCGCCACCTCGTTCGCCGAAGTGATTAACTTCGACGATCTGTCCGGCGACTTTACCGAAGCGATCGCAGGCGGTTATCAGGGCCTGAACTGGGACAATATGAGTTCGATCCGCTCGGACGCATTTCCGGGCAGTGGCTATGAGGCGGGCACCGTCTCGCAAACCAACACCGCGTATAACCGCGATGGCGGTACCGTGGCGATTTCGAAAGCGGGAGAGGGTACCTTCGATTTCGTCGGCGCGTTTTTCACGTCCGCCTGGGTTGAGCAGGAAATCGCGTTCGAGGGATACCAGAATGGCCAGTTGCTGTATTCGACAGCGACATCGTTCGTGCTCGATACCATCACGCCCCTGTGGGTAGAACTGGGCTGGGCCGGTATCGATACGCTGATCATTTATAACAGCAGCGGAACCCAGTGGGCCATGGATGATATGGTGGTTCCTGAGCCGGCATCGCTGGTACTGTTCGGCGCGTCCGCAATGGGGCTGATGCTCGTGCGCCGGCGCAAGCGCTCGGCACAGTAAGCGCTTCGCGGCAGTGGCCGCTTAGACAGGGGTTCTTCAAGAAGATGGTCGGGGTGAGAGGATTCGAACCTCCGGCCTCTGCGTCCCGAACGCAGCGCTCTACCAGGCTGAGCCACACCCCGACGGGTAGTAGAAT
>CBFGOU010000097.1:0-11332 GCA_965650445.1 uncultured Oxalobacteraceae bacterium
CGTCGCGCTGCTCGACCTTGCCGTCATGGTTTTGCCACTCGGTGATCAGGGCCACCACGGGCTGGTCGGTGGCGCTGTCGAACTCGGTGGAGTTGGCGTTGGCCAGGCCCGCCTTGTGGCGCGCGTATTCGATCAAGGCCACCTGCATGCCCAGGCAGATGCCCAGGTAAGGCACGCCGTTTTCACGGGCGTAACGCGCGGCCATGATCTTGCCTTCCACGCCGCGCTTGCCGAAGCCGCCCGGCACCAGGATGGCGTCGTACTTGGCCAGATGGTCGCAGCCGCGCGTTTCGATGTCTTCCGAATCGAGGTACTCGATGTTGACCCGGCTTTCGGTGTGGATGCCGGCGTGGCGCAGCGCTTCGGTGAGCGACTTGTACGACTCGGTCAGGTCGACATACTTGCCGACCATACCGATGGTGACGGTTTCCTTGGGGTGCTCGAGCGCGTAGATCAGCTTGGTCCAGACCGACAGGTCGGCCGGCGGCGCTTCGATCCCGAGGGCTTCGCAAATGATTGCGTCCAGCCCCTGGTCGTGCAGCATTTGCGGCACTTTATAAATGGTGTCGGCGTCCCACACGGAAATGACGGCCTGCTCTTCGATGTTGGAGAACAGCGAAATCTTGGCGCGCTCGTCGTCGGGAATCGGGCGGTCGGCGCGGCACAGCAGGGCGTTGGGCGAAATGCCGATCTCGCGCAGCTTTTGCACGCTGTGCTGGGTCGGCTTGGTTTTCAGTTCGCCCGCCGAGGCGATGAAGGGCACCAGGGTCAGGTGCACGAAGGCGGCGTTCTTGCGGCCGGCGCGCAGGGACAGCTGGCGCGCCGCTTCCAGGAACGGCAAGGATTCGATGTCGCCCACGGTGCCGCCGATTTCCACCAGCGCCACGTCCACGCCTTCGGCGCCGCGGTAGATGTAGTCCTGAATTTCATTGGTGATGTGCGGAATGACCTGCACGGTCTTGCCCAGGTACTCGCCGCGGCGCTCCTTGCGGATCACCGACTCGTAAATCTGGCCGGTGGTAAAGTTGTTCACCTTGCGCATGCGGGTGCTGATGAAGCGCTCGTAGTGGCCCAGATCCAGGTCGGTCTCGGCGCCGTCATCGGTGACGAACACTTCGCCGTGCTGCATGGGGCTCATGGTGCCCGGATCGACGTTGATGTACGGATCGAGCTTGAGCATGGTGACTTTGAGGCCGCGCGATTCGAGGATCGCGGCGAGGGAGGCGGCGGCAATCCCTTTACCAAGGGAAGACACGACGCCGCCGGTGACGAAGACAAATTTGGTCATTGCAGATAGTGCCGAACGGCACGTGCGGGAAATTGAAATTATACCGTAAAACCGCCAATGCTTCCGCAAAACAAGGCAAAAAGCGCAATCGGGGCCGTTCCTGCCGAGCTGCCCCCGCCCCGGCGCGCGTTGCAATATTATATAAAAAGCTATCCATCAGACAGCTACACAGTTACACTGGCGCAATAACTATTTCAAACTGGAGCGCGGCGCAATGCACGGTACTGTCGAGCACGATGTGGACTTCGTCAAGGAGCTGCCTGCGGCGCGGGACATGGCCTTGCGCTTTACCGGCAGCGGCAAGGAATACTTCCGCATCTGGATCGTCAACCTCATGCTGACGGTGCTCACGCTGGGGGTGTACTCGGCGTGGGCCAAGGTGCGGCGCTTGCGCTATTTCGACTGCAATACCGAATTGGACGGCGCGGTGTTCGACTTCGATGGCAATCCCAAGGCGATTTTGCTGGGCCGCGTGGCGGCCCTGGCGCTGCTGGCCGCCTACCATTACGCCTTCGGGTATTCAATCACTGTCGGCATCTCGGTGGTGCTGGGCTTGCTGGCCGCGCTGCCGCTCCTGATGCGCGGCGCCCTGCGCTTCCGGATCGGCAACACCCGCTACCGCGGCCTGCGCTTTCAGTTCACCGGCAGTACAGGTGACGCCTACCGCGCGTTTCTGCCGGTATTTGCGTTCTTTTTCCTGCCCGTCCTGCTGGGGGTGCTGATTCCCCACTACCTCAAACTGATCCCGCTGGTCTGGCTGCTGTGGCCGTTCATGCATGGCGGAACCAAGTGCTACCAGCACGACAATGTCACCTACGCCTCGCTGCCGTCGCATATTGCCGTCTCGCCCAGCGATTTCTATGGACCGTATCTGCGCCTGATCGGCGCCGGGCTGGCCGTCCTGGTGGTGGCTGCCGTGGTGGGGGCGATTGCCGCTTTCGGGGCCGCGCTGGTGACACAGGTCGGCAAGCTCGACCTGACACAAGCGGGAGCGTGGCTCCCTCTCATGGCCGCCCTGGCGGTGGGCTATGCGGCCTATCTGATGAGCGGCCCGTATCTTCAAGTGCGGATGGGCAACCTGGCTTGGTCAAGCACCTCGTTTCTGGGCGTGCGCATCGAATCGACCATGCGCGCGCGCGAATTCATGAAACTGCAGGCGGTCAACGGCGTGCTTACCCTGCTGAGCCTGGGGCTGTACCGTCCCTTCGCGGTGGTGCGGGTGTACCGCTACCGCATCGAGCACCTGCGGGTGAGCTGCGACAGCAGTTTCGAGCAGGCGCTGGCCGGCGCCGATGCCGCCCCCAGGCGCGTGCGCGCCGACGGCGTGGGCGACTTTCTCGGCATCGATATTTCCTGGTGAGGCCAGCATGACCCAATTTCAATGTCCAGCGATTTATTTCGACGGCCGCCACCCGGGCCGGCATGTGGTCGCGCTCGACCTTTCCGGTGGCCGGATTGCATTGAACGGCGCGGCGCCGCGCTCGTATGCCTTCGAGCAAGCTCGCCTGGCCGAACCGTTCGCCAACACGCCCTGCGTGCTCGAATTCGACGACGGCGCGCGACTGGAAGTGCGCGAGCGCGCAGCCCTGCCGGCGCTGCAGCGGGCGCTGGGCTACCGTCCCTCGCGCATTGAGCGTTGGCAACAGCATTGGTATGCCGCCCTGCTGGCGCTGCTGCTGCTGATCGGCAGCGTCGTGGCGGCCGTCAAGTGGGGCATCCCGGCGCTGGCGGACCAGGTGGTGGCGGCCCTGCCGGCCTCGCTCGACCAGCGGGTCGGCGACGATGCCCTGACGACCTTGCTCGATGAAGAGGAAGTGATGAGTGAAAGCCGGCTCAGCGACCAGCGCCTGGCCGAGGTGCAAGCGGCCTTCCAGATGGTGCGGCCGGCCAGCGCGCGCATGCCGCTGAAATTGATCGTCGTCGACATGGGGCCTAGCTTCCCCGCCAACGCCTTCGCGCTGCCCAACGGCACCATTGCCATGAACGATGCCATGGTCCGGCTGATCGTGGGCGGCGCCGACGGATTCAACGAGACCAGGACGGCGCAACTGGCCGGCGTGCTGGCCCATGAAATCGGCCACGTCGAGGGCCGCCATGGCATGCGGGCGCTGGCCCGGGGTTCGCTGATGGCGTTCGGCTCGGCCGCCCTGTTCGGCGACTTCAGCGCCGTGGCGGCGGGCTTGCCGGTGCTGCTGCTCAATCTGGACTATTCGCGCACCATGGAACGCGCCGCCGACGATTACGCGATCGCCCGCCTGCACGCGCTGCGTCTGCCGGCCAGCCCCATGGCCGACCTGTTCGCGGCGATGGAGCGGGACCAGCCCGCGGCGGGCCCGCTGGCGAAGTGGGTGGGCAACCATTCGGCCTATCTGAGCAGCCACCCCAGCAATGCCGAGCGCATGGCGCACCTGCGCCAGAGTGACCGGTAGGAAACTTGCCGCTTGCGTGGCCCAGCTAACAGACCTGCCCGGCTATGGCGCGCATGCTGGCAACTTTCTCACCGAGGAGGTCACCATGTCCTACGAAGAACGCGATGCCTATGGGATGTATGTCGATAAGGGCCACAAGGGTCCGGGCCCGGAACTGATGGGAGCGGACACGCTGATTGGCGACCACGTCCACAATCTGGACAACGAACATCTGGGCGAAATCAAGGAAATCATGCTCGACATGCGCACCGGAAAGATCGCCTATGCGGTCATGTCCAGCGGCGGCGTGCTGGGCATCGGTGAAAAACTGTTTGCCGTGCCCTGGGAAGCCTTGACGCTCGATACCGTGCACAAGCGCTTTACGATGGATATGGACAAGGCGCGCATCGAGAATGCCCCCGGCTTCGATACCGATAACTGGCCGGATATGGCGAACCAGCAATGGGCCAACCAGATCCACGGTTATTACGGCACCCACGCCCGTTAAGTGAGCGCCGCCACTGCGCTGCGGCGGGGTGGCGGCGGCCTGTCTAGCAAAAATTGCGGCTGCTGGTATCGAGCCGTCCCAGCAGGTGCGACAGATCGACCAGCCGCTTGGCCACCAGGTGGCGGATCTCCCCTTCCCTTTGCCACACCCCGTACACCCCCAATAACGTTGCTCCCAGCACTTCCTTGCGCTGCTGCTCAACCAGGCTGGGCCAGACGATCACGTTGATGTTGCCGGTCTCGTCTTCCAGGGTAACGAAGAGCACGCCCTTGGCCGTGGCCGGACGCTGGCGCACCGTGACGATGCCGCAGGCCCGGGCCAGCTGGCCCTGGGTGTAATGGGCCAGTACCGACGCCGGCATGAAACGTTGCTTGAGCAATTGCTTGCGCAATAGTTCGAGCGGATGGCGTCCCAAGGTCAAGCCTTGCGCGCGGTAATCGCTCACGATGTCGTCGGCCTCGCTGGGCGGGCGCAAGCGCGGCAGGTCTTCCACCGGCGTGGTCGGGCGCAGCAAATCCTTGTCGGGCACCGCGCCGACCGCTTGCCACAGGGCCTGGCGGCGGTTGCCGGCCAGCGATTGCAAGGCGTTGGCGCCGGCCAGCACCTGCAGGTCGTGGCGGTCGAGCTGGGTGCGGCGGGCCAGGTCGGCCACGCTGTCGAAGGGCCGGATGGCGCGCGCGATCTCGATGCGCTCCGCCACTTCCTTGCGCATGCCGCGCTGCAAGGACAAGCCGAGCCGGATGGCCGGCTGCGCCCCGCCGCCCGCTTCCAGCGCGCTGTCCCAGCCGCTGACGGCAATGTCCACCGGACGCACCTCGATGCCATGGCGGCGCGCATCCTGCACCAGTTGCGAGGGACTGTAAAACCCCATCGGCTGGCTGTTGAGCAAGGCGCAGGTAAAGGCGGCCGGCTCGTGGCACTTGAGCCAGGAACTGGCATAGGCCAGCAGGGCGAAACTGGCGGCGTGCGATTCCGGGAAACCGTATTCGCCGAAACCCTGGATCTGGCTGAAAATCGCTTCGGCGAAAGCCAGGTCGTAGCCGCGTTCGAGCATGCCGCGCACGATGCGTTCGTAATATTGCTCCAGCCCTCCTTTGCGTTTCCAGGCTGCCATGGCGCGCCGTAACTGGTCGGCCTCGCCGGGGGTGAAGCCGGCCGCCAGCATGGCCACCTGCATCACCTGTTCCTGGAAAATCGGCACCCCCAGGGTGCGTTCGAGCGCCTGCCGCAATTCCGGCTGGGGATACACCGGCTCTTCCAGGCCCTGGCGCCGGCGCAGATAAGGATGCACCATGCCGCCCTGGATGGGGCCGGGGCGCACCACCGCCACTTCGATGACCAGATCGTAAAAAGTGCGCGGGCGCAGGCGTGGCAGCATGCTCATCTGCGCGCGCGATTCGATCTGGAACACGCCAATGGTGTCGGCCGCGCACATCATGTCGTAGGTGGCCGGGTCTTCGGCCGGGATATCCTGCATCGAAAATACATTGCCGCGCTGCTGGCCGACCAGGTCCAGGGCGCGCCGCAGCGCCGACAGCATGCCCAGGGCCAGCACGTCGACTTTCAGCAGGCCCAGTTCTTCCAGATCATCCTTGTCCCATTGAATCACGCTGCGCTCGGCCATGCTGGCGTTCTCGATCGGCACCAGGCGCGACAGCTTGCCCTGGGCGATCACGAAGCCGCCCGGATGCTGCGACAGGTGGCGCGGAAAGCCCAGCAGGCGGGTGGCCAGCGCGGCCCACTGCTGGGCCAGCATGGATTCCGGATCGAGGCCGCATTCGGCCAGGCGGTTGACCAGGTCTTCCTTGCTGTCGAACCAGTGATGCGCCTTGGCCACCTTTTCCACGATGGCCAGGTCGATGCCGAGCGCCTTGCCGCTGTCGCGCAGCGCGCTCTTGGGCCGGTAGCTGATCACCACCGCCGCCAGGGCGGCGCGGTCGCGTCCGTATTTGTTATAGATGTACTGAATCACTTCCTCGCGCCGCTGATGCTCGAAATCGACGTCGATGTCGGGCGGCTCGTCGCGCTCCCTGGAAATGAAGCGTTCGAACAGCAGATTGGCGCGGGCCGGATCGACTTCCGTCACCCCCAGGCAATAGCACACCGCCGAGTTGGCCGCCGATCCCCTGCCCTGGCACAGGATGCCCTGCGAGCGCGCGAAGCGCACGATGTCGTAGACGGTCAGGAAATAGGGTTCGTAGCGCAGGTCGCCGATCAGTTCGAGTTCGTATTCGATCTGGGCCTGGACCTTGGCCGGTATGCCTTGTGGAAATCGAAAACGGGCGCCGATGTAGGTTTCCTTGCGCAGATAACTGGCCGCCGTCTCGCCCTCGGGCACGAGTTCATCGGGATACTCGTAGCGCAATTCGTCCAGGGAAAATGTGCACAGGCGCGCGATGCGCAGCGTTTCGGCCAGCGCTTCGGGCGCGTAAATATTGGCTAGCCGCAAGCGCGCGCGCAAATGCTGCTCGGCATTCTGCGCCAGCGCGTAGCCGCATTCGCCCACCGCCTTGCCGAGCCGGATCGCGCACAGGGTGTCGTGCATGGGTTTGCGCGAGCGGACGTGCATGCACACATGGCCGAGCGCCGTGACAGGCAGGCCGTGCTGCGCGGCGACTTCCTCGACGGTGGCACGATGGGCGTCATCCAGGGCGCGGTGCAAGAGATTCAGGCCGATCCATGTCCGTCCGGGAAACGCCGCCGCCATCCAGGCCGCCTGGCGGTGCAGCCGGTCAACCCCGGCCGCATCGACGCCGGGATAGGCCGGCAGCAGGATGGCCAGGCAGTCCGGCATGCCTTTCAGGTGCGCCAAAGCGGATTCCGGCGCGGCCAGATCGGCCGGCTGCAGCAGATAGCTGCCCTTGGCGCTGCGCGTGCGCGCCAGTGTGATCAGTTCGGACAGATTGCCGTAACCGTTGCGGTTTTGCGCCAGCACGATCAGCGACAGCGCCGGGCTGCCATCCGGATTGTGCACATGGAAATGGGCGCCGATCAGCAGCGGCAGCCCGGCTTTTTTGGCTTCGGCATGGGCGCGCACCACGCCGGCCAGCGAACACTCGTCGGTGATCGCCAGCGCCGAGTAGCCGAGCTGGACGGCACGCGCCACCAGTTCTTGCGCATGCGAGGCCCCGTACAGGAAGGAAAAATTCGATAGGCAGAACAGTTCCGCGTAATCGGGCAGGCTCTGGGGCAAGGCGGCGGAAGGCATAAGGAGGAAGCTGAACAGCAAAAACTACTGTATAAAAACACAGTATATACCGTCTGCGGCTTGGCACCAAGTGCCAACTTTGATTCGAAAAGTGTCTGATTTGCGCACATTCCGGGCTGGCAACCTTGGGGCGGACCTTGCAGATACAGTATATTTGCCAACTTGTCATATATAAATACTATCGCGCCCACGAAGCGTGCAACGGAGGGCGGCGTCCTTCCATGGTTGTTGTCCTGCATTACCTTTCCCTGGAGCCCAAGTGTTCACACCTACCCCTTTGCGCCGGTCTATCCTGATCGGCCTGTACGGCAGCGCAGCGCTGGCCACCGTCCAACCCGCTTTCGCCCAGAGCACGCCACAGGCGGGCACGGACGTCGTCCAAAGCGTCAGCATCGTCGGCTCGCGCCGCGTATCGGCCACCTCGGCCACCGAAACCGCCGTGCCGGTCGACTTTATTCCGATGACCCGCATCGCCGAGCAAGGCGGCCAGTTCGATCTGGCCCAGACCCTGACGTATATTTCCCCGTCGTTTAACTCGACCCGCCAGACCGGCGCCGATGGCGCCGATCTGGTCGACTCGGCCGCCCTGCGCGGACTGGGATCGGACCAGACCCTCGTGCTGATGAACGGCAAGCGCCGCCACACGACCGCGCTGGTCAATATTTTCGGCGCCCGCAACCGCGGCAATACCGGCACCGACATGAATGCCATCCCGCTGCTGGCGGTCAAGGACATCCAGGTGCTGCGCGACGGCGCGGCGGCCCAGTACGGTTCCGACGCGATCGCCGGCGTGATCAATGTGCAGCTGAAGAAATCGCTCGGCTGCGAGACCGTGCTCGGCGCCGGCCAATACTCCAAGGGTGACGGCGACAACGTGCTGGCCTCGGCCTACTGCGGCGTATCGGTGGCCGGCGGCGTGGTCGGCATTACCGGCGAATACCTGGACCGCGGCCGCTCCAACCGTGCCGACCCGGGCAGCCTGCGCACCATCGGCGACAGCAAGGTGCAAAACAACACCCTGTACCTGAACGGCGACATTCCGCTGGCCGGCGGCCGCCTGTACTTTACGGCCGGCACCCAATCGCGCGACGCTTCCTCGGCCGCCTTCGGCCGCAGCGCCGACGATATTCCGGAACGCAATTCCGCGGCCATGTATCCGAACGGCTTCGCTCCGTACATCGATGCCCTGATCGAAGACCATTACGGCACGGTCGGTTTCCGTACCAGGCTGGGCGAGTGGAATGCGGATTTCTCGCAGACCTACGGCTACAACGACATGCACTACACCATCCGCCACACCCTGAACGCGTCCATCGCCAACCTGGACCTGCTCAACGGCGGCAAAGGCGTGAGCCCGTCGAGCTTTGATGCGGGCGGCTTTTCGTCGCGCCAGCGCACCACCAACGTCGACTTCAGTAACTTTTACAGCGGCATTCTGTCCGGGCTGAACGTGGCGTTCGGTGGCGAATACCGCACCGAGGATTACCACATCTACGCGGGCGAACCGGGTTCCTACATCGACGCCGACGGCGTGGGCGGCGGCGCTCCGGGCAGCCAGGGCTTCCCGGGCTTCCGCCCAGCCGACATCACCAGCCGCGACCGCCACAGCACGGCCGCCTACCTGGACCTGGAAGCCGACGTCACTGCCCAGTTCAAACTGTTAGGCGCTCTTCGCTACGAAAAGTTCAGCGATTTCGGTTCGACCGTCATCGGCAAGCTGGCCGCGGCCTACAAGCTGACCGACACCTTCCTGGTACGTGGTTCGGCCAGCACGGGTTTCCGCGCACCGTCGCTGCAGCAGATGTATTTCTCGTCGACGTTCACTGAATTCGTCAACGGCAAGCCGGTCGATTCGGTGTTTGCGCCCAATGGCGGCAAGGTGGCCAATGCGATCGGCATCCCTCCGCTGAAGGAAGAAAAGTCGCGCAGCTTGACCTTGGGCGCGACCTGGACGCCGAGTGCGGCCACCTCGGTGACGGCTGACTTGTATCAGATTAAGATCCGCGACCGCATCGTGTTCTCGGGCCGTTTCGATCCAAGCAATTACGCCCCCATCGTTCCGCTGCTGGACACCCTGGGTGTGGGCGCCGCGCAATTTTTCGTCAACTCGCTCGACACCACGACGCGCGGCCTGGACCTGACCGTGTCCAACCGTGCCAGCCTGGGTGACGGCAAGCTGAACACCTTCCTCGCCATGAACTTCGGCAAAACCGAGGTCACCAAGGTCAAGGCCCCTGCGGCGCTGGCCGGCTACGAAGACGTGGTGTTGTCCGAACGCGAACGTCTGTTTATCGAGCAGGGTGGCCCGCGCCGCAAGGCAACCCTGGGCTTCGAGTACCTGCTGGGCAAGATCGGCACGGATTTCAAGATCATTCATTTCGGTTCGCAAACGCTGGGTACCTGGTCCGGTCCTCCGGTGCCGAACCAGGTCTACAAACCGAAGACCTCGGCGGATCTGAGCTTTACGTATAATTTCAGCGAGCGCACCAAGTTCACGGTCGGGGGGAGCAATATTTTCAACGTCAAGCCCACCCCCCAGAACGATGCGGAAACCGACAATGGCTTCAAGTATGAGTCGGTTCAGTTCGGTTTGAACGGCGCGGCATACTTCGCGCGCCTGTGGCACAAGTTCTAAGTTGAGCTAGTCAACACAAGCAAGGGGCCCGCGCGGCCCCTTTTACTTTGACCTGGAAGGGAAATACATGAAACTGGCAGTGCATCTGGTAATTGGTATGAGCCTGGTTGTTGGCTCGGCGGCTTTCGCGGCAACCCCGGCGCCGGCCGCCCCGGCCACGGCGCTCGCAGCCACGCATGTGAAAGCGGTGCAGGATTTGATGGCCGCCATGCAGACGGAAAAAATGATGCGCAGCACGGCATCGAACAGCCGCTACGCCAGCGAAGCGCAACGCAAGTCGGTATTCGACAAGCTCGGCAAGGTGGCGCCCGCCGAGATTCACCTGCGCCTGGCCGCGCCGGTGGCCAGGCTCGTATCGGCGGAAACGGCCACGGAAATGACGCGCTTCTACAACTCGTCCTATGGCCAGAAAGTGCTGCATCTAAAGTACAACAGCGGCCCCGGCATGCTGGGTCAGGAACCGAAGCTCACGCCGGCCGAGAAGAAGGAACTGAAGCGGCCGGAATACCTGAAGGCCAGCAAGGCGCTGGCCGAGGCGGAGCCTGCCATCGAGCACGAAACCTTCGTGCTCTTGCAGGCGATCATCAAACAGTAGGGCGCGCCCCTGGCAACGAAGCTCTTGCGGGCTCGCTGTGCTTAGGCCTGCTTGCGGCGACGCAGCAGCGCCACGCTTGCCAGTCCCATCAGCGCCAGGGTGCCTGGTTCCGGCACCGTGGCAACGATACTGTCGATCACGAAAGCGGCGGCATCGGCATTGCCATTCACGGCGCGCAGGGTGCCGAACACGGTTTGGCCATTGTTATACGACACGGCGGCAGTAGCGCCGATCAGATTGTTGCCGAATACGGTGGTCGCGGTGGCGCTGTCGACGTCGATGTTCCACGAAAAGGTCTCGCCGACATTAAAGTTATTGAAGAACAGGTCGAGCACGGTCGCACCGTCGGCCACCGTGCTTGGCGCCGTCAGACCGGTGCTCACGCCGCTGCCACCGACAGGCGCGAATGCCAGAGGCGATTGCGGGCTTGGGTTGCATGCGCCGCCGTTGACGGTGTCGAAGCAAAACGGGCCACCGGCAGGAATGGAGCCCAGGTCCAGGGTGAAGCGGGTCACCATTTCGCCAGCGGTCGAGTTATTGGTAATGGCGTAGGAGCTACCAAAGGTATCGCCGTCGATCAGGAAGGAGATGGATGGCGTCGCTTGTGCGCTCAGGGCAACCAGCGAAGCGGCGGCAAAGACAAATGCGGACAGTTTTTTCATGAAATTTTCCAGTATCGGTTTTTATTCG
>CBFGOU010000098.1:0-11223 GCA_965650445.1 uncultured Oxalobacteraceae bacterium
GCTGAGCAGGGCCAGCGCGCCGATCCACAGCATGGTGCTCTGGATATTGTAGGACTGCTGGGCGTCGATCTTGGCCAGCGCGGTTTCGACATCGTCCAGGTAAATACCGGTACCCAGCATCCAGCCCCAGCGGTCCATGGCGATCACGTAGCCCAGCTTGGGGGCGGCCTTGTTGGAGGACGGCTTGGCCCAGACGTAGCGCTCGAAGCCGCCGCCATTCTTGGCGCGGGCGATCAGGCGCTGCACCGTGAGCGAGCCGTTGGCGTCGCGCAGGTTCCACAGATTGCGTCCGACCAGTTCGGGCTGGCGCGGGTGCATCAGGTTCTTGCCCTGGAAATCGTAAATGAAGAAGTAGCCGTCGTCGCCGTAGCTGAGGGTCGACAGGATGCGCTTGGCTTCCTCCAGCGTGTCCGGGTCGCTGCGGCCGGAATCGTACAGGTGCGCCACCGAGTGCGAGGCCAGCGCCACGTAGGCTTTGAGCTCGGCTTCCTTGCTGGCCAGATAGGCCTGCTGGATGGTGGCGCGCTGCTGGTGCGCCAGGCTGTTGGCCTGATGGCGCACGAACAGCGCCAGCGCGCACAGCGACAGGATCAGCGGGGTGACGGCGAAGAGGATGACCTTTTGCCGCAGCTTCATAAAGTGGTTGAAATCATTGTCATGGGCGGATTTTACGTCGCTTCGAGCCTTCTTGACTACGTAGTAGCACGTAGCGGCCTGCGTAGTGCTCCGCTTGTTGGCCTTATCTCGATCTTGAATACTGCACAAGCTGAAGGGAATCCTTGGCGGGATTCCTGGTCTAACGTCCTGCTCACAACAATAATCGGAGGAGTCAAATGCAAGGTAATACCTTACCCAAGCTCGGCTGGGCCGCGCTGTCGCTGGCCGGCGCCGGCGCGCTCGGCTTCATTGCCCTGAAACGCGGTGAAACGATCAACGCCATCTGGGTCGTCATGGCGGCCGTGTGCGTCTACCTGATCGCGTACCGCTTCTACAGCCTGTTCATCGCCAACCGCGTGCTCGGCCTGGACCCGGCGCGCCAGACGCCGGCCTACAAGTTCAACGATGGGCTCGACTACGTGCCGACCAACCGCTACGTACTGTTCGGCCACCACTTCGCCGCCATCGCCGGCGCCGGGCCGCTGGTGGGCCCGGTACTGGCGGCCCAGATGGGTTACCTGCCCGGCATGATGTGGATCCTGGCCGGCGTGGTCCTGGCCGGCGCCGTGCAGGATTTCATCGTGCTGTTCCTGTCGATGCGCCGCGACGGCCGCTCGCTCGGCGACCTGATCAAATCCGAACTGGGCGAGGTGCCAGGCCTGATCGCCCTGCTCGGCACCTTCATGATCATGGTGATCATCCTGGCCGTGCTGGCGCTGATCGTGGTGAAAGCCCTGACCGCCTCGCCGTGGGGCAGCTTCACCGTCATGGCCACCATTCCCATCGCGCTGTTCATGGGGGTGTACTCGCGCTATATCCGCGTGGGCCGCATCGGTGAAGTATCGATCATCGGCTTCGTGCTGCTGATGCTGGCCATCGTCGGCGGCCAGCACGTGCAGGCCTCGCCGGTCCTGGGCCCGATGTTCGATTTCACCGGCACCCAGCTGACCTGGATGCTGATCGGCTACGGCTTCATCGCTTCCGTGATTCCCGTGTGGCTGCTGCTGGCGCCGCGCGACTACCTGTCGACCTTCCTGAAGATCGGCACCATCGTCGGCCTGGCGATCGGCATCCTGATCGTGGCGCCCAGCCTGCAAATGCCGGCCGTGACGAAGTTCATCGACGGCAGCGGTCCGGTCTGGTCGGGCAACCTGTTCCCCTTCCTGTTCATCACCATCGCCTGCGGCGCGGTGTCGGGTTTCCACGCGCTCATTTCTTCGGGTACCACGCCGAAGATGATCGAAAACGAAAGCCACGCCCGCCTGATCGGTTACGGCGCCATGCTGATGGAATCGTTCGTGGCCATCATGGCACTGGTGGCCGCCTCCACCATCGATCCGGGCATCTACTTTGCCATGAACAGCCCGGCCGCCCTGATCGGCACCAGCGCCGAATCGGCCGCCGCCGCCGTCTCGCAGTGGGGCTTCGTGGTCACGCCGGAGATCCTGGCGCAGACGGCCAGGGATGTGGGCGAGCATTCGATCATCTCGCGCGCCGGCGGCGCCCCGACCCTGGCGGTCGGCATGGCGCACATCCTGTCCAATGTCATGGGCGGCAAGCTCATGATGGCGTTCTGGTACCACTTCGCCATCCTGTTCGAGGCGCTGTTCATCCTCACCGCCGTCGATGCCGGCACCCGCGCCGGGCGCTTCATGCTGCAGGACCTGCTGGGCGCCTTCGCCCCTTCGCTCAAGCGCACCGATTCGCTGCCCGCCAACCTGATCGCCACGTCGCTGTGCGTGGCGGCCTGGGGCTACTTCCTGTACCAGGGCGTGGTCGATCCTCTGGGCGGCATCAATACCTTGTGGCCATTGTTCGGCATCGCCAATCAAATGCTGGCAGGTATCGCACTGATCCTCGCCACCTGCGTGCTGTTCAAGATGAAGCGGGCCCGCTACGCCTGGGTGACGGTCGTGCCGACCGTCTGGCTGCTGATCTGCACCCTGACCGCCGGCTGGCAAAAGATTTTCCACGAGAACGTGCGCGTCGGCTTCCTGGCCCATGCCCGCAAGTTCCAGACCGCCATCGACCAGGGCGCCGTGCTGGCACCGGCCAAGAATATGGACCAGATGCATCGGATCGTGTTCAACGACTATATCGATGCGGGATTGGCGGCTTTCTTCATCGTCGTGGTGCTGGCGGTGTTGCTGTTCGGCATACGCACCGTGCTCGCGGCGCGTGCCACCAGCAAGCCGAGTACCGAGGAATCGCCGTTCGTTCCGGCGCCAATGGCACAGGCCTGATCATGAGCATGTTCGACTCTTTTGCGCAGGCCGGCCGCTATCTCGGGCAAAGCATGCGCCTGATGGTCGGCCTGCCCGATTACGACACCTACCTTGCGCACATGGAAGCGACTCATCCGGACCAGGCGCCGATGAGCTACGAAGACTTCTTCCGCGAGCGCCAGGAAGCGCGCTACGGCGGCGCCGGCAAACGGGGCGGCTGCTGCTGATTGCTTCCTGACTTTCCTCCCTTCGAGCGTGGCTTTGGCCACGCTCTTTTTTTTGCCCGCGTGAAAGTAAGCCAGGCGGGCATTGGGGAAAACAGTTTTTCCCACAGTAAAGTCAACGTTGTTTCTTCATTAAGCTGTCCGGCAACTTTGCGCCTGATCAAAGCTCAGCAGAATCTTTCCCCGTATATTTTTCCTGCTGGAACTGTCTAATCGATTAACGTACCGCAGGTTCGCGATGCCATGTTGAACTTCGAGCGCTCAAGCCTGAACAAAAAGTTGACGATTATTTCGTTTCTGTCGACCGGGACGGCCTTGCTGTTCGTGTTCATCGCCTTCACCGTCACCTCGGTGCTGAACCACCGCAAAGATGAAGGAATGCAACTATCGTCCTTCGCCGGCGTGATCGGCGCCAACAGCGTCGATGCCCTGCTGTTCAACGACCGCATTCAAGCCCAGCACACCTTGTCGGCCCTCAAGGCCAAGGATGAAATCGCCGGCGCCGCCCTGTTCGACCGCCAGGGCAAGTTGTTCGCCAGCTACGTCCCGGACAGCCGCGCCGACGCCGCCGAAGCGGTGCCGGCCGAACTCAATCTGGACGAAGCGGCCCTTGCCGAGGCCAATCGCCAGGGCGCCAGCGTGTGGTCGACCAGCATGCGGCTGTACCGCCCGGTGACGGCCAATAATTACCAGGTCGGCGTGGTGATGATCGAAGCGGACCTGACCACCATGTGGCTGGACGTGGTCAAGTCGCTCGGCGTGATCGCCGCGGCCATGGGCGGCTCGCTGCTGGTGGCCCTGCTGATGGCCAGCCGCTTCAAGAAAAGCATCGCCGATCCGGTCACCAAGCTGATCAATGCGGCCCAGAAAGTCTCGGCCAGCCAGAACTACAACCTGCGCATCACCCACGAGCGCAATGACGAGCTGGGAACCCTGATCGACAGCTTCAACGACATGCTGTCCCAGATCGAAGGGCGCGGCGCCGCCCTCACCCACCACCGCGACGAGCTGGAACGCCAGGTCAGCGTGCGCACCGAACAATTGGAAAAGGCCAAGAATGCCGCCGAAGCGGCCAGCCGCGCCAAGAGTGCCTTCCTGGCCACCATGAGCCATGAAATCCGCACGCCCATGAACGGCGTGCTGGGCATGACCGAAATGCTGCTCGGCACCCCGCTGACCGAAGCCCAGCGCAACTTTACCAAGCTGGTCAAGCGATCCGGCGAGCATTTGCTGGTGATCATTAATGACATCCTCGACTTTTCCAAGATCGAGGCCGGCAAGCTGTCCATCGAATACATCAACTTCAATCTGTGGGACTTGCTCGACGACATCAACACCATTTACACCCCCCAGGCGCACAGCAAGGCCATCGCGCTCGATTTCGACATCGCCAACGATATCCCGGTGGCCATCTGCGGCGACCCCAACCGCCTGCGCCAGATCATGGCCAATCTGCTGGGCAACGCCATCAAGTTCACCGACCGCGGCCGCATCCTGGCCAAGGTCGCGGTGGCCAGCGAAGATAGCGCCACCGTCCAGCTGCGCTTCGAGGTGCACGACACCGGCATCGGTGTTTCCCGCGAGGCGCGCGGGCGGATTTTCGAAGCCTTCTCGCAGGCCGACAGCTCGACCACCCGCAAATACGGCGGCACCGGGCTGGGCCTGGCGATCTCGCGCCAGCTGGTCGAGTTGATGGATGGCAAAATCGGGGTCGAGAATGCGCTGACGCAGGGATCGATTTTCTGGTTCACGGTCAGTTTCGACAAGCGCCGCGTCGATCCCGACGAACCCGGCGCGATCCTGCAAAGCGTCGAAGGCCTGCGCGTGCTGATTGTCGACGAACATCCCGACAGCCGCGAAGTGCTGGAGCAGCAGCTGGCCTTGTGGAAGGTCGGCACCGACAGCACCGACAACCCGCTCGATGCGATCGAGCGCCTGCAGGCCGCCGCGCAGGCCGGCACGCCGTACGACATGGCCATTCTCGACATGGACCTGCAGCGCACCAGCGGACTGTCGCTGGCGGCCGACATCAAGTCCACAACGGCCATCGCCAAAACCCGCCTGCTGCTGGTGAGCGATCAGCGCATGGCGGCCGACCCGGTGCAGCGGCGCAGCGCCGGCGTGGCGTACCAGCTGATCAAGCCGGCCCGCAGCGGCGACCTGTTCGAATGCATCATGCGCCCGCGCGGCAAGGGGATTCAGATGGCTGCGGCGCCCGCGCAACATGCCCTGGATGCGCCCGCGCAGTCCGGCACGCCGGCCGCCAAGGCGGCCAAGCTGCGGCGCGTGCTGCTGGCCGAGGATAATCCGGTCAATGTGGAAGTGGCCACCGCCATGCTCGACAGCCTGGGCCTGTCGGTCTACTGCGCCCGCAACGGCGACGAAGCGCTGCAGGAAGTGCGCGCCGGCGGCTACGACATCGTGCTGATGGATTGCCAGATGCCGGTGATGGACGGCTTTGCCGCCACCGCCGAGATCCGCCGCCACGAGCAGCAGCAGATGAACGGCCGCGGCCACAAGCTGCCGATCGTCGCCATCACCGCCAACGCGCTGCAGGGCGACCGCGAAGCCTGCCTGGCGGCCGGCATGGACGACTACCTGAGCAAACCGTTTACCCAGCAGCAGCTGGCCGCCGTGATCGGCCGCTGGGTGTACCTGCCGCTGGCAGCCCCGGTGCACCACGACGACTATGTGGCGCCGGCGCCCAAGCCCGAACCGGTGGTGCCGCAGCGCGACGTCATCAACCGGCATGCCCTCGACAACATCCGCGCGCTCAGCAAGGACCGCGGCGAAGCGCTGGTGCACAAGGTGGTGGCCGCCTACGTGGACGACACCCCGCAGCACCTGCGCACCCTGCGCCGCGCCATTGATGGCCTCGACAGCGGCAATTTGCGCAAGATCGCCCACAGCCTCAAGTCGAGCAGCGCCAACGTCGGCGCCGAGACCTTGGCACAGATGTGCAAGGACATGGAGACGCTCGGGCGCACCGAAACCACCGAAGGCGCGGCCACCATCCTCACCGACATGGAACACGAGTTTCAGGCAGTCCGGCATTCGCTCAGTGCCATCCTAGAGAGGGAAATCTAACATGCCAACAACTGCCAACAAACGCGGCGTGGTCCTGGTCGCCGATGACGATCCGGTCATGCGTCTGCTGATGCTGGAAATGCTCGGCCAGGTCGGGCTGGACGCCATCGAAGCCGAGGACGGCCTGCAGGCCGTGGCCATGTTCCAGAGTGTGGCGCCGGACCTGATCCTGCTCGACGTCGATATGCCGAACATGGACGGCTTCTCGGCCTGCCGCGAGATTCGCCAGCTCGAGACCGGCGCGCCGGTGCCGATCATCATGGTCACCGGCGGCGACGATATCGAAGCGGTCACCCACGCGTACGAAGTGGGCGCCACCGACTTTGTCTCCAAACCGATCAACTGGCCGATCCTCGGCCACCGCGTGCTGTACGTGCTGCGCGCCTCCGACGCCATCGTGCGCCTGCGCCTGGCCGATGCCCACAACCGCGCGGTGCTGGCAGCCATCCCCGACACCTTTTTCCGGCTCAGCAAAGACGGTTACTACCTCGATTACGAAGAAGGCCACGATGCCGGGGCCGCCATCCCGCACGACCACTGCCTGGGCAAGCACATCGCCGACGTGCTCCCGCGCGACATCGCCGACCGCCTGCTCGAACAGATGCAGGTGGTGCTCGACACGGAGCAGATCCGCTCGGTCGACTATGAACTGATGCGCAACGGCGTGGTCCACCATTTCGAAGCGCGCCTGGTGGCCACCGGCGTGGGCGCCGTGCTCGGGCTGGTGCGCGACATCAGCGAGCGCAAACGCAGCGAAGAACAGATCCGCCGCCTGGCATACTGCGACAGCCTGACCGGCATCCCCAACCGCCAGGCCTTCCTCGAAACGCTGGAGCGCGAACTGCACCGCTCCAAGATCAGCAACAAGAAGTTCGCGGTGCTGTTCATGGACCTGGACGGCTTCAAGCGCATCAACGACACGCTCGGCCACAACGTGGGCGACAACCTGCTCAAGATCGTCTCGGAACGGCTGCGCGAAACCATCCGCCCGAGCGACCTGGTCTCGCGCGGCGATCAGGCGCACAACCTGGCGCGCCTCGGGGGCGACGAGTTCACCATCCTGATTCCCGACCTGGACCGGGTCGAAAACGCGCTCAACGTGGCGCACCGGGTCAAGGATGCGATGCGCCGCCCCTTCCTGATCGACGGTCACGAAATCTTCGTCACCGCCAGCATCGGCATCTCGCTGTTCCCGGAAGACGGCGACGACTGCGATTCGCTGCTCAAGTACGCCGACACCGCCATGTACCACGCCAAGAACTGCGGCAAGAACAACGCCAAGCTATACAGCTCGTCGCTGACCATGCAGATCATGAGTCACGTCAAGCTCGAAGTCGGCCTGCGCAAGGCGCTCAAGAACGAGGAACTGTATCTGCTCTACCAGCCGCAGATCGACGTGCGCTCGGCCGAGATTGTCGGGGTCGAGGCGCTGGTGCGCTGGCGCCACCCGGAGCGCGGCATCGTGTCGCCGAACGAATTCATCCCGCTGGCCGAGGAGACCGGCCTGATCGTGCCGATCGGCGAATGGGTCATGCGCACCGCCTGCCATCAGGCCAAGGCCTGGCAGCGCCAGACCGGACGGGCGGTGCGCATCGCGGTCAACCTGTCGGCCAAGCAGTTCAAGGATGAGAACCTGGCGCAGATGGTGATGTCGGCGCTGCACGACACCGGGCTCGATCCCAAGCTGCTGGAGCTGGAGCTGACCGAGGGCACCCTGATGGACAATGCGCGCGCCACCATGTCAACCCTGGAGCAGCTGCGCGCAATCGGCGTGTACCTGTCGATCGACGATTTCGGCACCGGATACTCGTCGATGAATTATCTGAAACGCTTCGACGTGCGCGCGCTGAAGATCGACAAGAGCTTCATCTGCGGGCTGCCGCAGGATTCGGAAAACGCCGCCATCACCCGCGCCATCATCGCCATGGCGCATGGTTTGAAGATGGTGGTCGTGGCCGAGGGGGTGGAGACCGACGAACAGCTGGTCCTGCTGGAGGAATACGGCTGCGATCTGGTGCAGGGCTTTTACCTGGGCCACCCGTCGCCGCAGGAATCGATCACCCTCATGCTCAACAAAGCCAGCGCGCTGGCGCTGGCGATTCGCTGAGGGCGGGTTTTACTTCACGAAGCGCAGCGTGTGCACCGCCGGCCCGGGCAGCATCGGGGTCGGCGTGCCCTTCACCCAGTCGGCCTGTCCATCGCCGAAATACGGCGACAGCGGATGCCCGCTCTGCCCGCCCGGCATATTGAATACCCCCTGCTCCTCGTGCCCCGGCGACACCGTCATGCGCTCGGACTGGCCGAAGCTCGGACCGGCCACGCGCGGCATGTTGGCGTCTCCCGGCAGGCGATCGGCCGGCACGCTCAGCCAGCGCCTGAGCATCGGCACGGCCGCCGCGATCGGATGGGCGATCGCCACGGTGTTGCGCGCGCCCCAGCTCGCGTCCGCCAGCCTGGCGCCGTCCTGCGTCAGCTCCCCGATCACCTTGTCGATCGCCGCCAGCTGCACCGCACGCCAGTCGGCATAACCGGGCGGGAGCCAGGCCGCATTGCGCTCGTCGACCAGGCGCGCCACCACCACCGGCCAGCGCGAACTGGCCAGCACCATCGTCACCTTGTCCCCCAGCGCCGCCAGTTCGCCGTCGGCGCCGTCGTACAGCAGGTCGTGCATGGCCCACATGAAGTTGCGCGACAGGCGGTAGCCGGCCGAGTCCACGCTGGCATGGCCATCCCAGCTTTCCTTCAGCAGGCGCAAAAATTCGGCCCGCTGCGGCTTGCCCTGCAGTGCGTCCGTATCGAGCACCTTCAGGGCGCGCTCGCGCCACGGCGCGATAAATAGTGCGCGGTCGTCCAGCGATACGCGGTACACCCCGCCGATGTCGGCCTTGGCGCCCAGTGCGCTCAAGTCCTCGCGCACCTGCCGGTGACGCGCGCCGATGTCGAAGCCGCCGTCGCCGATCAGCTGCGCCTCGGGGCCGTTCAGCTGGCGGCTGTTGGCGCTCGACAGCTGGCCACCGGCCGGATTGAGCAGGCGCGGATATTCATCCTCCCGCAACAGCCCATCAAAGGTGCTGCCGTCGGCATCGATCGGATAGGTCGCCGCCTGCCCATGCTGCGCGCGGCGCGGCAGCATGCCGGCGATGGTCCAGCCGATATTCCCCTTGGCGTCGCCGGCGATGAAATTCTGCGCCGGGATGCCCAGCGAAGTGGCGACCTTCAGGGCTTCCTCCACGCTGTCGACCGTTTCGAGGCGGCGTGGATTCAGATTGAGCGCCTCGGCCCGGTGCGCCACCCAGTGCAGCGCGTAGGTCTTGCCCGCCACCTCGTGCAGCGGACCGTAGGCGCTGTCGCGCACCACCATCTGCTCGGCCGGGAGGCCTTTGACCTGGATGGTTTCGGTGTGCGCGGTGGGCGTCTCCCAGCCGCCCGGCGTGCGTACCTGGCCAGGGCGGGCCGGATCGGTCCCGATCTTGATCAGGTCGAGATAGTCGCCGTAACTGTTGGTGTAGCCCCAGGCGACATGGCCGTTGCTGCCCACCACCACCACCGGTAGCGCGCCCGGCAAGGTGACGCCGACCGTGCGGCGCGGCTGGCCGGCCGCGTCGGGGAACTGCAGCGCCAGCCGGTACCAGATATTCGGCAGACGCAGGTTCAGGTGCATGTCGTCGGCCACGATGGCCGCGCCGGTGCTGCTGCGGCTGCCCGCCACCGCCCAGTTGTTGCTGCCGACCGAATCGGTGAAGTCGGCCGAGGCCACCTGGGCCGCCGTGCCGGTGCGCGGCCGGCCCCACCATGCCGGTGCGGTGGGCGGTATCGGCGCCGGGGTGCCGTCCACTTTGGCCGCATCAAGCGGCGCGTCCCACACGCTCGATTCGGGCATCAAAAAGGCGCGCTGTTCGGCGCTCGCATGCTCCTGCAGCCAGCCGCGCGCCAGTTCGCGCGGCGCCTGATTGTCTTGCAGGTCGAAGTACATGGCGCACACCACCAGCAGCGAATCGGCGGCATTCCAGGCACGCGGGGGCTGGCCGATCAGCGCATATTCGAAGGGTCTGGCCGCCAGCGCGTTCAAGCCGTCGTTGACGCCGGCGACATAGCGCTCGAGCAGGCGGCGCTCGTCCGGATTCATGGCTTGCAGCGCGCGTTCGGCGCGCGCCCGGAAGCGGTGCAGGCGGTGCGTGCGGTCGACCGGCAAGGCCTTCGGTCCAAACAGCTCAGCCAGTTCGCCCGCCCCCACGCGGCGCAGCAGATCCATTTGGAAGAAGCGCTCCTGCGCATGCACATAGCCAGTGGCGTAGGCGAGGTCATTGCGGTCGGCGCCGCTGATCAAGGGCACGCCCCGGGCGTCGCGCGCCACCGTCACCGGTGCCGACAGGCCGGGCGCGTGGATGTCGCCATCAAGGGTGGCAAGGCTGCCCCTGAGAAACATCCAGATCGCCAGCGCGGCGAGCACCAGTAATGCCAGCAGAGACAACGCTACCCGCTTTGTCCAGACCTTGATTCCACGCTTGGCCATGCCCACATCTCCCCGCTTTGAATAGCTGCGCATATTGCCAGAGAAATCGGGCCGCGCGCAAACAAATTACGGTACCGGCAACCGGACCAGGCGTCAGTAAATAGCGGTGTATGATGAATTTTTACCCCATCACCTGGCGCATGCCGCTGCAAAGCCATGCCCAGGCTCTGCAATGTGATTTTCAGGGAGATAGCGATGCGAACCTTGTTGATTGCGATGGGCGCGGCAGCAGTGTTGTCCGGCTGCGCCACGCCGCAGGAACGAGCCGCCCGGGCGCAGGCGGATGTCGAACAGATGATGCAGCAGTATGGTCCGGCCTGCCGCCGGCTCGGCTACCAGGAAAACTCGGATCAGTGGCGCAACTGCGTGCTGCAGCTCAGCGCCAAGGATGATGCTCAGCGTTACGGTCCGTCGTATTACGCAGGCTTCGGACGGCGTCATTGGGCGCTGGGCGGATACTGGGGGCCGTACTGGTAAGCCGCGCCCCGAAGCGCGCCGCCGCGGCCGCCTTGGTCAT
>CBFGOU010000099.1:0-11211 GCA_965650445.1 uncultured Oxalobacteraceae bacterium
GGATCGACAAGCGCCCCGAGCAGTACACCTGGTGGAGCAACCGCGGCCAGGCCTACGCCAAGAACGTCGGGTGGCGCATCGATTACCACGTTGCAACGCCAGGCATCGCCGCCGCCGCCAAGGCGGTGTCGGTCTACAAGGATGAGCGCTTTTCCGATCACGCCCCGCTGATCATCGATTACGCCTTATAAGGCGAGCCCCAATGCCTTCGGGTGCAACTTGCCCGGACACTGGTTGGTACATCGAAGCAGGTTCAGACATAATCCTTAATAAAGTCGAAATAGGCGCGAAGACCATGAGCGGAGTGGCGCAGGACTGATCGCTTGATCTTCGCGATTCTGATCACGTATTCTTTCAGCGTCAGATCGTTGATCTTGCCGATACGGCTATCGCCAAGCTCGACGCAGGACTCGACAATGCCACCAATCAGCGGGTGGTTTGAAACCTGCTCGTTCTTGGCGAAACCATAGTGATGCCTCATGGCAATCACAGCATTATCCAAGCCGAAAGCGCACAACTGGTCGGTCAACTCGGGATGCTTCTGGTATTGGGCCTTAAGCCGGACCTCGATATCCCGGCAGACGTCGAGATGGGCATCATCGTTAAAATCCATCAAACTCTTTCACTATCAATGCGCCGCAGCCAATACGGCTCAACTTGTAATTCCCATTCCCTCGGCAGGGATGAAAGGTATCAATCCTTTGTCGAAGGCCAGGCGCTGCAGCTCCAGCGGGGCATGGCGAATATCGATTGTGATGCCGTTGACCTGCAGCATCCACACCAGCGGATTGTCGGCCAAGCGGCTTGGCAGCGTCCATTCCGGCGAAAACTGCTCCATGCCGAGCAGATCGCGGATTTCTTTGGATTTGTTTTGTCCGGTGCTCTCGGCGATTCCAAAAAACGCATAAATCAACTTCGGCTTGCAATGCGGCGTTTGCGTCAGGTCGTAGAGAAAATTGGCATGACCGACCGCATGGACGGCCGCCGCTGCCCAGACATTCTCCTTGCCTCTCAGCAAGGGGGAGGGCCGTTTCCGCGCCAACGCACCCAGCACATGCGAAATCATCTGTCGATATTCCGCATTCAAGTGCTGAGCGCAAAAGGCATCGGTGAGCGCGGTGATGGCAGAAAATTTTTCCATCATCAGCTTAGGAATTTTTTCGGTCGTGTTCATGGCGTCACTGGGGCAATAAAACGGCCATTCTCCCTCATCCCGCGCCGTAAATAAAGCCCGCGCGCGCGCTGGTAAAGCTGCGCCGCTCACCGCTGAGCGGATCGTCGAACGCGATCGCACGCGCCAGCAGCTTGAGCGGCCGGGCAAAATCGTCCTGCCCCGCCGGCAGCGCCACCGGGTAAAACGTATCGTTGAGAATCGGCGCGCCCAGCGCCGCCATGTGCACCCGCAACTGGTGCTTGCGGCCGGTGTGCGGCTGCAGGCGGTACAGCGCCTGTCCGCCCTGCCGGCCGATCACATCGACCAGGGTCTCGGCGTTGGGTTCCCCCGCCTCTTCGCGCATCAGGAAAAAACTGTCGCCCTCGACCATCCTGCTGCGGTAGGTGAAAGGGAAGGCGCGGCCCGGCATGGGCCCTGCCAGCGCTTCGTAGGTCTTGAGCACGCTGCGCTTCTGGAACAGGGACTGGTAGGCGCCGCGGCTGTCGGCCCGGCGCGAGAAGATGACCACGCCGGCCGTCTCGCGGTCGAGCCGGTGGATCGGCGTCAGCGTGGCTTCGCCGAAATGGCGCTTCAGGCGCGTGAGCAGGGTTTCCTGGACGAAGCGCCCGCCCGGGGTCATCGGCAGGAAATGCGGCTTGTCGACCACCACCAGATGCGCGTCGGCGAACAGGATGTGCTCGGCAAACGGAATCGGCGGCTCGGCCTCCACTTCGCGGTAGTACCACAGGCGCATGCCGCGCCGCAGCGCCGAATCCGCCGCCAGCACGTGGCCGCCGCCGTCGACCACGTGGCCGCGCGCGATGCGGGCCAGCCAGGACGCTTCTGAAATGGCCGGGAAGGTTTTGACGAGAAACGGCAGCAGCGGCCCGGCCACATCGTGGGGCAGCCACAGATAGCTCGGCGCCACGCCGTCGCGCAGGGGCAGCGGCATGAAGGCGTTGGCGTCGGCCTGTCGTCCCATCCTTACTGCAGGGCGGCGGTGCGGTACGGCGGCAAGCGTTCCGCCGAGGTGCCCTTGCTCTTCGCATACAGCGGCAGCAGCACGTCCATGTGGTTCTGGATCTGCTTGATGCGCTCGGCGCCGGCCGGGTGGGTGGACATGAATTCCATCGGCTGGGCCTTGTTGAGCGAGGCCATCTTTTGCCACAGCGCCACGCCGGCGCGCGGGTCGTAGCCGGCGCGGGCGGCCAGGTCGAGCCCGATCAGGTCGGCCTCGCGCTCGTCGTCGCGCGAATACTTGAGCGAGGCGAACTGGGCGCCGTACTGCGCCACCGTGTCCGTGAGGCGCGGGTCGACCCCGAGCCATGCCGACAGCGCCGCGCCACCGAGGCGCGCAACGACGTTGGTTCCCATTGTCTTGCCCATCTGCTCGCGGCTGTGCTCGCGCAGCGCGTGGGCGATCTCGTGGCCCATCACGGCGGCCACTTCATCGTCGGTAAGCTTGAGCTCGGTAAGAATGCCACTGTAGAAGGCGATTTTTCCACCCGGCATACAAAACGCGTTGACCTGCTTGGAACCGAGCAGGTTGACTTGCCAGTCCCACTTGGCGGCGGCCGGATTCCAGCGCGTGGTGTACGGAATGATGCGCTTGGCGATGGTGCGCAGGCGCACCGTTTGCGGATGGCTGGCCGGTGCCAGCGCGTCCTGCGCCTGGGCTTTTTGCATCAGCGCGGTGTACTGCTGCAGCGCCTGGGCTTCCATCTGCTCGGACGGGGCCAGCATGCGCCAGCGCGACATGGGGCGCACGGCAATGCCGTCCTGGACTTCCTTCGGCGGTTCCTTGGCGGGGCTGGCGCCCACGCAGGCGCACAGCGAGGCCAGTACCGCCCACTGTTTGAGTTTCATGATCGAATTCCCTGGTGCGGTTTTGATAACACCATCATCGCAGGAAATGCTGCGGTGGCGCACACAATATATTTACGTTCGGCCGTTCCTGGCTTTTTTGCGCAGCCGGAATACCGCCAGGCTGCCGCGCAGATTGGGCAGGAAGGTGACCGGCTTGCCGTCGGCCAGCGCCACGCGTTCGAGCACTTCGAGTCCGCATTCGGCCGCCAGTTCCTCGAAATCGTAGATGGTCGCGCAGCGCACGTTGGGGGTGTCGTACCACTGGTAGGGCAGCGACTTGGACACCGGCATGCGTCCGCGCGCCAGGGCCACACGGTGCGGCCAGTAGGCGAAGTTGGGGAAGGAGACGATGGCCTCGTTGCCAACCCGGACGATATCGCGCAGCAGCACTTCGACATGCTTCATCATCTGCAGGGAGTTCAGGCACAGCACCGTGTCGAAGGCGTTGTCGCCAAACAGGGACAGGCCCTGCTCCATGTCGTGCTGGATCACGTTGATGCCGCGCTGGCTGCTTTTGAGCAGTTCGTCGTCGGCGATCTCGATGCCGTAGCCGCTGCACTGCTTGCCGCTCTGGAGGTAGCGCAGCATGGCGCCGTCGCCGCAGCCGACGTCGAGCACATGCGACTTTTCCGCCACCCAGTGGGCGATGAAGGCCAGGTCGGGGCGCAGGCTGAACAGGTCTTCGAATTTCATGCGCCGCTCCTGGCAATGATGTCCGCGGCGATGCGCTCGTAGTAGGAACGCACCATGTTCATATAGCGCGCGTCTTCCAGCAGGAAGGCGTCGTGGCCGTGGCGCGAGTCGACTTCGGCGTATGTTACGTCGCGCCGGTTCGATACCAGCGCCTGCACGATCTCGCGGCTGTTGGCCGGCGAGAAGCGCCAGTCGGTGGTGAAGGACGCGACGAAAAAGCGCGCACGCGTGCCGGCCAGGGCGCGCGTGAGGTCGCCGCCGTGGGTGCGCGCCGGGTCGAAGTAGTCGAGCACCTTGGTGATCAGCAGGTAGGTATTGGCGTCGAAGTATTCGGAGAACTTGTCGCCCTGGTAGCGCAGGTAGGACTCGATCTCGAAGTCGATCCCGTAGCCGAACTTGTAGTCGTCGGCGTTGCGCAGCTTGCGCCCGAACTTGGCGGCCATGTCGTCGTTCGACTGGTAGGTGATGTGGCCGATCATGCGCGCCACGCGCAGGCCGTTTTTCGGCACCACGCCGTGTTCGTAGAAGTCGCCGCCGCGGTAGTCCGGGTCCGACAGGATGGCCTGGCGGGCGACGTCGTTGAAGGCGATGTTCTGGGCCGACAGCTTGGCGGTGGAGGCAATCACCAGGC
The DNA here is from genome assembly GCA_965650445.1 of uncultured Oxalobacteraceae bacterium. Classification (GTDB taxonomy): domain Bacteria; phylum Pseudomonadota; class Gammaproteobacteria; order Burkholderiales; family Burkholderiaceae_D; genus Telluria_A. The sequence goes on from CBFGOU010000099.1 coordinate 4,344, forward strand.
AGTGGCGCAGGCGGTCGGGATACATGATGCTCCACGCCAGCGCCTGCATGCCGCCCAGCGAGCCGCCCATGACGGCGGCGAACTGGCTGATGCCCAGCGCGTCGGCCAGGCGCGCCTGGGAGTTGACCCAGTCTTCCACCGTGACGACCGGGAAGGCGGCGCCGTAGGGTTTGCCGGTGGCCGGGTTGGCGTGCATCGGCCCGGTCGAGCCGAAGCAGGATCCGAGATTGTTGATGCCGATGACGAAGAAGCGGTCGGTGTCGACCGGCTTGCCGGGGCCGACCATGTTGTTCCACCAGCCGGTGTCGCGGGTGTCGTTTTCGTAGCGCCCGGCCACGTGGTGCGAGGCGTTGAGCGCGTGGCAGATCAGCACCGCGTTGGACTTGTCGGCGTTGAGCGTGCCATAGGTTTCATACACCAGCGTGTAATCGGCCAGCGAGGCGCCGCCCTGCAATTGCAAGGGCTCGGCGAACCGCAAGGACTGCGGCGTGACTATTCCAATAGATCCCATTCAGACTCTTAAAAGTGTTCAGATCACCTGCAGCTGGGCGACCGCTTCTGCGATGGCTTGCGGTTCCATGCTGCGCAGGATTTTGCGCGTATGCGGCGTGATGGTGGTCAGGTCGCTGCCGAGTATCTCCTGCTTGACCGACAGCAGCTGGGCCGGGTGCATGGAAAACTCGCGCAGCCCCATCCCCAGCAGCAGGCGGGTCAGCTTGATATCGCCGGCCATCTCGCCGCACACGGCTACGTCGATGCCGGCCTTTTTGCCCGCCATGATGGTCATGGCGATCAGCTGCAAAATGGCCGGATGCAGTGGATTGTACAGGTGCGCGACCTCGTAATCGACCCGGTCGATCGCCAGGGTGTACTGAATCAGGTCGTTGGTGCCGATCGACAGGAAGTCCAGGCGCTTGACGAACATCGGCAGCGCCAGCGCGGCGGCGGGGATTTCGATCATCGCGCCGACGTCGATGTTGGCGTCGTATTTGTGGCCGGCGTCGCGCAGCTGGGCCTTGGCCTGCTCGATCATGGCCAGCGACTGGTCGATCTCGAAGGCGTGCGCCAGCATCGGGATCAGCAGGCGCACCTTGCCGTAGGCGGAGGCGCGCAGGATGGCGCGCAGCTGGGTGAGGAACAGCTGCGGCTCGGCCAGGCAGTAGCGGATCGCGCGCAGGCCCAGGGCCGGATTGAGGGCGTTGTGTTCGGTCTGGTCGAGCGGCTTGTCGGCGCCGATGTCGAGCGTGCGGATGGTGACCGGGCGGCCCTTCATGGCCAGCACGGTGTTGCGGTAGGCTTCGAACTGTTCGTCCTCGCTCGGCATGGTGTGGGGGTGGCTGCCGGCGCGGCCCATGAACAGGAACTCGGAGCGGAACAGGCCGACGCCCTCGGCGCCCTGCTCGAGCGCGTGTTCGCAATCGTCGGGCAGCTCGATATTGGCCAGCATCTGCACCGGCGTGCCGTCGCGCGTGATGGCACGGGTCTTCTTCAGCTTGAGCAGCTTCTTGCGCGCCTTGAGCATGGCGGCCTGGCGCACCCGGTACTGCTCCAGCACCAGCGGGCTGGGGTTGGCGATCACCACCCCGGCGTCGCCGTCGATGATGACCCAGTCGTCCTGCTCGATCAGCTGGGACGCTTGCGACATGCCCACCGCGGCCGGGATATCCAGGCTGCGCGCGACGATCGCCGTGTGCGAGTTCTGCCCGCCGACGTCGGTCACGAAGCCGATGAAGGAGCGGTCGCGGAACTGCAGCATGTCGGCCGGCGAGATGTCGTGCGCGACCACGATCATCTGCGGCTGGTATTCGTCGTCGGCCAGCTTGGCCGGGGCCAGCTGGGCGGTCCCCATCAGCACCTTGAGCACGCGTTCGGCCACCTGCTGGATGTCGGCCTTGCGCTCGCGCAGGTAGAGGTCTTCGATCTCGTCGAACTGCGCCGACAGTTCGTCGATCTGGGTGACCAGCGCCCATTCGGCGTTGTAATGGCGGGTGCGGATGATGTCGAGCGGCGCTTCCGAAATCATCGGGTCCGACAGGATCAGCGCGTGCACGTCGATGAAGGCGCCCAGTTCGGTCGGGGCATCCTTGGGCAGGTCGGTCCACAGGTTCTGCAGGTCGCGGTGCACGGTGGCGATGGCGTACTGCAGGCGCTGCACTTCGGCTTCGAGCTGCTCTTCGGGCACCAGGTAGTGCTTGACGTCGAGCGCGGCGGGCGTCAGCAGGTGCGCGCGGCCGATGGCGATGCCGCGCGAGACCGGGATACCGTGGAGCGTAAACGATGCCATTGACAGTCCTGGGTGGGTTCGGCTGGTGGTGCGGTCCAGCGGCATTACTCGCCTTCGCCGAACTTGTCGTTCACCAGCGCGGCGAGCGCCTCGACACACTCCTGTTCATCGGTGCCGTCGGCTTCCAGGGTGACCTTGGCGCCTTTGCCGGCGGCCAGCATCATCACGCCCATGATCGACTTGGCGTTGATCCGGCGCGCGTTGCGCGTGAGCCAGACGTCGCTTTGGTATTTGGCCGCCAGCTGGGTGAACTTGGCGGAGGCGCGCGCATGCAGGCCCAGTTTGTTGCTAATTTCGAGATCTCGTTGAATCATATTCTTGTCGTCTTTGTCGCAATCCACACCAATCCGGCATCTACCGCAGCCGCCGCGCGCGGCCTCCGTGCGGCCGCGCCCCTGTTACGCCGGACCCACGCGGATCCGGTTGTCGACCCTGACGGCGCCGCTCTGGGCGCCCGCCAGGGCCATTTCCACTACCACGTCGAGCGTGTCGCGCCGGTAGGTGATGGCGCGCAGCAGCATCGGCAAGCTGATGCCGGCGATGACTTCCACCCGCCCGGGTTCGGCCAGCACGTTGCAGCAATTGGCCGGCGTGCCGCCCTTGATGTCGGTGATGACCAGCACGCCGGAGCCGTCGTCCAGCCGGGCGATGGCCTGCCGGGCCAGATCGTTCACCTGGGCCAGGTCCTGGTCGGCGGTGACATCGATCGCTTCGAGCCGCTCGGTCGGCGCACGGAACACGTGCGCCACGGCCGCCATGAACGCCTGCCCCAGCGGAGCATGCGTCATTAACAAAATGCCTACCATATGCCTTACCTTGCCCCGGTTTGCTCTTCCAGCGCGTCGATGAACATCGCCGCGACGTCGAATCCACTCTGGTCAGTAATTTCCTGGAAACAGGTGGGGCTGGTGACGTTTACTTCGGTCAAGAAATCGCCGATCACGTCTAATCCTACCAGCAACAGCCCCCGGGCCGCCAGTAGCGGACCGATCGCCTCGGCAATATGGCGGTCGCGCGCGCTCAATGGCTGGGCCACGCCGAGTCCGCCGGCGGCCAGGTTGCCGCGCACTTCGTTGCCCTGCGGGATGCGCGCCAGCGCGAACGGCACCGGCTTGCCGTTGATCACCAGGATGCGCTTGTCGCCCTTGGCGATGGCGGGAATGTAGCGCTGGGCCATGATGGTGCGCGCGCCGTTGCCGCTCAGGGTTTCGATCACCGAACCGAGGTTCATGCCGTCGCTGCCAACCCGGAAAATGCCGCTGCCGCCCATGCCGTCGAGCGGCTTGAAGATGACGTCGCCATGTTTGGCGTGAAAGTCCTTGAGCTTGCCGGCGTCCGACGACACCATGGTCGGCGAAGTGAATTCGCTGAACTGGGCAATGGCCAGCTTTTCGTTGTGGTCGCGGATCGCCGACGGCTTGTTGAACACCTTGGCGCCCTGCTGCTCGGCCAGCTGCAACAGGTAGGTGTCGTAGACATATTCCATATCGAACGGCGGGTCCTTGCGCTCGATGACGGCGTCGAATTCGGACAGCAGCATGCTGGCCTTGGGCGCGGCGGTATACCAGTCATCGGCGTTGCCGGTCAGGGTGATGTGGGCGATATCGGCCCGCACGATCCCCTCTTCGAGCACCAGGCCGGACGGCTCGAAGGCGTAGATCTCATGGCCGCGCCGGGCCGCCTCGCGCATCATGGCGAAGGTGGAATCCTTGTACGTCTTGAAGCCTGCCAGCGGGTCGGCGAGGAAAGCGATTTTCATGGGCGCATCCTGAGGGGGTAATGCTCGATTTTAGCTGGAAACGCAACAACGCGCCCTGAGCAGGCCGCCAGGGCGGAAATCAGTACACCTCGGGATTCGGATCGGTGCGTTCCATTTCCAGCGAGGCGGCCAGCAATCCCAGCCGCGCCACCACGCCATACACGTAGAAGCGGTTCGGCGCCGCCGTGCCGGGCTTGGCTTTCAGGTCCGGTACCGCGTGCTGCTGGGCGAACGCCAGCGGCACGTACTGCGAGCCGGGCGCGTTGAGGTTCTGGTCGATCCCGCGCTCGGCGTGGATGCGGTAGAAGCCGCCCACCACGTAGCGGTCGATCATGTACACCACCGGCTCGGCCACCGCATCCTTGATGCTCTCGTAGGTCGGCACGCCTTCCTGGATGATGACGTCGCTCACTTCCACGCCATCCTTGATCACCGACATCTTGTTGCGCTGCTTGCGGTTCAGGTCTTTCAGCTCGCTGGCATCCTTGACCGTCATGATGCCCATGCCGTAGGTGCCGGCGTCCGGCTTGACGATCACGAACGGTTTCTGCTCCTTGATGCCGTATTCCTTGTACTTTTTCTTGATCTTGGCCAGCAGCATGGTGACATTGTCGGACAGGCATTCCAGCCCCTGATCCTCCTGGAAATTGATCTCGCCGCATTTCGCGTGGAAGGGATTGATCATCCACGGATCGATGTCGATCAGCTTGCCGAACTTCTTGGCCACTTCGTCATAGGCGTTGAAGTGGTTGTTCTTGCGGCGGATCGCCCAGCCGGCGTGCAATGGCGGCAGCAGCGACTGTTCGTGGATGTTTTCGAGGATCGACGGGATCCCGGCCGACAGGTCGTTGTTCAGCAGGATCGTGCACGGATCGAAATCCTTCAGGCCGACGCGGCGTCCGTTGGCCGAGCGCACCAGCGGTTCGACCACCAGCATATTGCCGTCAGGCAGCGCCAGCGGCGTGGGCTGGGTGACGTCCGGCGACAGCGAGCCCAGGCGAACGTGCAGGCCGGTCTGGCGGAAGATCTGCATCAGGCGCTGGACGTTTTGCAGGTAAAACGGGTTGCGGGTATGGCTTTCCGGAATCAGCAGCAGATTGCGCGCGTCCGGACAATACTTGTCGATGGCCGCCATGGCCGCCTGCACCGCCAGCGGCAACATTTCCGTGTTCAGGTTATTGAAGCCGCCGGGGAACAGATTGGTGTCGACCGGCGCCAGCTTGTAGCCGGCATTGCGCAGGTCCACCGAGCAGTAAAACGGCGGCGTGTGCTCCTGCCACTCCAGGCGGAACCAGCGCTCGATGGCGGGGGTGGCCTCGAGAATTTTCTTTTCGAGGTCGAGCAAGGGACCGGTCAGGGCTGTAACGAGGTGCGGAACCATGGTGGAACGTCCTTCAGGGGGCAGTATTGTTTCTATTTATTGAACAGGGTAAATGGGGGCGGCTTGCCCCATTTTAAAGCGCGATCGCCTCCAAGCGCAAAAAGGCGCCACGAGGGCGCCTTTTTGACTGCGGACGGTAACCGCGAATTACGAGTGGTAAGCCGACTCGCCGTGGCTGGCGATGTCCAGGCCTTCGCGTTCTTCTTCTTCCGGAACGCGCAGACCGATGACGACGTCAACCAGCTTGTAGGCAATGAAGGAAACCACTGCCGACCAGATGATGGTGATGCCCACGGCTTGCGCCTGGACCCACACCTGCGAAGCGATCGAGTACGGATCGGCCGACATCTTGTTGGTGACGTAGTCGAAGATGCCCTGGCCGCCGAGCGACGGAGCGGCGAACACGCCGGTCAGCAGCGCACCCAGGATACCGCCGACGCCGTGCACGCCGAACACGTCGAGCGAATCGTCCGCGCCGATCAGGCGTTTGAGGCCGTTCACGCCCCACAGGCAGACCACGCCGGCCAGCAGGCCGATGACCAGTGCGCCCATCGGACCGACGAAACCGCAGGCGGGGGTGATGGCAACCAGGCCGGCAACTGCGCCGGAGGCGGCGCCCAGCATCGAAGGCTTGCCTTTGGTCATCCACTCGCCGAATACCCACGACAGGGTGGCGCAAGCGGTGGCCAGCAGGGTGTTGATGAAGGCCAGGGCGGCGATGTCGCCCGCTTCCAGTGCCGAACCGGCGTTGAAACCGAACCAGCCCACCCACAGCAGCGATGCGCCGATCATGGTCATGGTCAGCGAGTGCGGAGCCATCGATTCCTTGCCGTAGCCGACGCGCTTGCCGATCAGGATGGCGCCGACCAGGCCGGCGATGGCGGCATTGATGTGCACCACGGTGCCGCCGGCGAAGTCCAGCGCGCCTTTCTGGAACAGGAAGCCGGCTTTGGCGGTTTCGGCGGCAGCCGTGGCGGCGGTGACCGCGTCAGGACCGGTCCAGAACCAGACCATGTGGGCCACCGGCAGGTAGCCGAAGGTGAACCACAAGACCATGAAGGCCAGCACGGCGGTGAACTTGACGCGCTCGGCAAAGGCGCCGACGATCAGGCCGCAGGTGATGGCGGCAAACGTGCCCTGGAAGGCCACGTAGATGAACTCGGGAATGACGACGCCCTTGCTCCACGTTGCCGCATAGGTGAAGGCGCCCTTCTGCGCATCCCAGATGCCGGACAGGAAGGCGCGGTCGAACTTGCCGATGAACGCGTTGCCTTCGGTGAATGCCAGCGAGTAGCCGTACACGCACCACAGCACGATGATCAGGGCGAACACCATGAACACCTGCATCAGCACGGACAGCATGTTCTTGCTGCGCACCAGGCCGCCGTAGAACAGGGCCAGGCCGGGAATGGTCATCAGGATGACCAGCAGGGTGGCGACGAAC
>CBFGOU010000100.1:0-11173 GCA_965650445.1 uncultured Oxalobacteraceae bacterium
CGGGCGGCACCAACACTGGTGGCGCAGGTGGCTCGGGCGGCACTGTCACCGCAGGCGCGGGCACCGGCGGCAATGGTGCGGCTGGCACTGGTGGCAACGGCGGCACCGCCACCGTAAGCACAGGCAATTTTGACCTGTCCAATACCATGAGCAATGTCGGCCAGTCGGCCGCCGGCATCACCGTGATCAGCCAGAACAGCGGCATTTCCTCGCTGATCCAGCAGAGCGTAAATGTGCAGTCCAACCTGAGCCTGGGTCACTGATAAACGGGCGCCGTCCGCACTCCCCCAGGCGCGGACGGCGCATTGATCGCCGATTGTTGCAGGAGAATTCATGTACGACATCATGTATCAACTGATTGTGGCCATTGCGCTGGCGGCACCATGGACGGCGCCTTCCACGGACAACGCTACCGCCGGCCAGCCCGCAGCCGCGCCCGCGCCGGAGCGCCCCAGCGGTGAAGCTGAGCTTGGTGACAGCGTCCCCGCCAGTCTGCTCGACGAGGCGCGCGGCGGCACCGACACGGTGCTCAGCGATGCCCATCTCGCCGGCGAGGCAAGCGGCAACAACGCCAGCCAGGTCATCACCGGCGCCAACAGCATCGCCACCGGATCCCTGGCCGGCGCGGTCGGGCTGCCGGTGGTCATCCAGAACACCGGCGCCAATGTCCTGATTCAACAGTCCACCATTGTCAACGTCCAGTTCAAATGAAACGCGCCGCCCTGCTCACCGCTGTGCTGCTGTGCGTGCCCGGGCTGCGGCTGCATGCGCTGGAACTGGCGCCCGCTGGCGCGCGTTTCAGCGTTCCCGTTGCCGACCTCAAGCAGCTGCGCTTCCAGGCCACCCTGCGCCAGCAATACGACTTCAGTTGCGGCTCGGCGGCATTGGCCACCCTGCTCTCGCACCACTACGGTCTGGCCATCACCGAAGAAGCCGTGTTCCGGCACATGTATCTGCACGGCGACCAGCGCAAGATCCGGCGCGAGGGGTTTTCCCTGCTCGACATGCAGCGCTATCTCGCCGCCATCGGCTTGCGCGCCGACGGCTTCCAGCTGCCCCTCGACAAGCTCGCCGAAGCGCGCCTGCCGGCCATCGTCCTGATGTCCGAGAAAGGCTACCAGCACTTCGTCGTCGTCAAGGGCATGTCCGCCGGGCGGGTGCTGATCGGCGATCCCGCCACCGGCACGCGCGCCATGACGCGCCACAGCTTCGAATCGGCGTGGCGCAGCAAGCTGCTGTTCGTCATCCACAGCCGTCAGGGGGCGGCCTTCAATACGCGCGCCGACTGGCGGGCCGCGCCGGCGGCGCCGCTGGCCGATTCGCTCAATCGCGGCAGCGCCGCCATGCTCACCCTGCCGCTGCAGGGCCCGGGCGATTTCTAATGGGAGCAAGCATGCCTCAGCAGCCATATCGACAAGATCGCAACCCACGCTGCGCAGCATGGCGGAGCGTACCCGCACTGCTTGCCGCCGCGCTTGTCGCAGTCCCGGCCGCCGCGGCCGGCGACAGCGCCGCCAACTGGACCCCGGTCGACAGCGCCATCCTGGACGCCTTGCGCGGCGGCTTCACCACCCCGGCCGGTTTGGAAGTCTCGCTCGGCATCGAACGCACGGTCATGCTCAACGGCGATATTGTCGCCCACACCACCGTTCAGATCGCCGACCTGGCCAGCCTGAGCGCGCCCCAGGCGGAACAAACGCGCGCCGCCCTGTCGTCCCTCAACCTGGTTCAAAGCGGCCCTGACAATATGGCGGTGGCGCCCTTGGCTGGTACCGTCCCGGCGGCAACACTCGTTCAGAACACGCTCGACGGCCAGCGTATCGGCAGCAGCACCGTCATCCATTCCTCGGTCAACAGCATCGGCCTGCTGACCGCACTCAACTTCCAGGCCAGCCTGCGCGACGCGCTTTCGCGCTCTGCGCTGTCTTATTAATTGGAGCCCTGCATGCACCGACAACTCCTCCTGAGCGCCTTGCTGCTCTCCCCTTTGACCCAGGCCCAGGCGGCGCAGCCAGCCGCCGCCGACCTGCCGGCCCAACTGGAGGCGATGAAGCGTCAGCTGGCAGAGCAGCAAATCATGCTCGACACCCTCATGCGCGAGCGTGCGGCTGAGCGCACCGGCACGGCCGGCGAAGCAGTCACACCGCCCGAGTTGCCGCCGGAATCGCACGATGCCGTCACCAGCGGCGTGCTGGAGGCACAACGCGGTACCGGCAGCACCCCGGCCGCAACGGGGCAGGCAGGTGTGGCGCAGCCGGCGCCGGAACAGCTTGGCGCGGCGCAGCCGTCACCGGAGCGGGTTGGCACGGCGCCAGTGCGCGACAACCGCCCGCCCGAAGTGGCGCCGCTATTCGAACAACCGGGGGTGCTGACGCCACGCGGCAAGGTGGTGATCGAACCATCCCTGCAATTTTCCTACTCATCCAGCAACCGGGTCGCGCTGGTGGGCTACACCGTGATCCCGGCACTGCTCATCGGTCTGGTCGACGTGCGCGAAGTCAAGCGCAACACGGCCACGGCCGCCCTCACCCTGCGTGGCGGCCTGAGCAATCGGCTCGAACTGGAAGCACGGCTACCGTATGTGTACCGCTCCGACGCGGCTGTCAGCCGCGAAATCTTTACCGGTACCGCCACCGACCAGGTCTTCAACACCAGCGGCAAAGCCATCGGCGACGCCGAACTCGGCCTGCGCTATCAGCTCAATAACGGCGGCCCCGACAGCGCCTATTATGTGGCCGGACTGCGCCTGAAATCGCGCACCGGGCGCGACCCGTTCACGGTCGTCACCGACTGCCTGCGCCGCTGCCTCGGCCCGAATGCCACCGGCACCGGCTTGCCGCTCAGCCTGCCGACCGGTTCCGGCTTCTATTCGGCCCAGACCAGTCTCACCGCACTCTTCCCGTCCGATCCCGCCGTGTTCTTCGGCAGCATCAGCTATCTGCACAATGTCAAGCGCAGCGACGTCAGCCGCACCGTGCTCGGCGGCGAACACGAATTTCTCGGCGAGATCAAGCCCGGCGACATTGTCGGCATTAACTTCGGCATGGGCATGGGCTTGAACGACAAAGCCTCGTTCAGTCTCGGTTACGACCACAACGTCGTCGGGCGAACGCGGCTGGCAGGAGCGCTCGCGCCAGGCGCCGTGCGCACCCAGCTCGGCACCTTAATGTTAGGCTATTCCTACCGCTTGAGCGACAGGCGCAGCCTCAGCGTTGCCGTCGGCGCGGGCCTGACCCGCGATACGCCCGACGTTTCCCTCACCCTGCGCATGCCGGTGAGCTGGTGAACATCACTCGACAAGGCGCGCGCCGTCGCGCCCGCCTGAGCTGCGAGCTCGACTGTGTGCCTGGCCCACAAGCCCAGCATCACGCCGGAGCCGGGCGCGAACATGGCGAAGGTCGGCGACGCCTCGACCGGCTGCCTGTCCAGCAACTTGCTGTAGAAGGCGGCGCTGCGCGGTTATCCTGCAGGGTAGCAATATCGCGGTAAGGCGAGCGCAGGCTCACGCCCAGTTCCTCGGCCAGCACCGCACCGGTGACCCGATAGCGGTGGCGGCACAGGATTTGCATCAAATTTAGCAAACGTGTGGCGCGCGACATCAGGCGTCCAGCGCCGTCATTGCAGCACCTCGGTCGACAGTGCCAGCGTTTCCTTGATTTCTTCCATCACCACATAACTCTTCGATTGCGCCGCGCCAGGTAACTGCAGCAGCATGTCGCCCAGCAGCTTGCGGTACTCGGCCATCTCATGAATACGCGCCTTGATCAGGTAATCGAAGTCGCCCGACACCAGATGGCATTCCTGCACTTCGGGGATGCGCAACACTTCGCGCCGGAACTGCTCGAAGGCCGACGCCGATTTCTGGTTCAGCGTAATTTCGACAAATACCAGCAGTTTGGCGCCCAGCGCGGCCGGCGCCACCCGTGCGTAGTACCCGCTGATGACGCCGTCCCGCTCCATCCGCTTGACCCGCTCGATGCACGGCGTCACCGACAGTCCGACCCGCTCGCCCAGTTCCTTCATCGAAATGCGCGCCTCCTGCTGCAGGATGCGCAGGATATGGCGGTCCAGCTTATCCAGCCCACGCCCGGTTTCTGTAAATGTACGCATGAAAATCCACCAAATAATGACGTATCTACGTGAACAACCACTGCCAAGACACCAATAATATAGCGGAAAGACCGGAGTTTCCCCACCATCCACTACAGCGGAGTCAGCATGCGGGTACTTATCCTGGGCGGCGGCGTCATTGGCGTGACCAGCGCCTACTATCTGGCCCGCGCCGGGCACGATGTCACCGTCATCGAGCGCCAGCCCGGTCCCGCGCTGGAAACCAGCTTCGCCAACGCCGGCCAGATTTCCCCCGGCTACGCCTCGCCCTGGGCCGCTCCCGGCATTCCCCTCAAAGCCCTCAAATGGCTGCTGCAGCGCCATTCACCGCTGGCGATCCGCCCCGACGGCAGCGCCTTCCAGCTGCAATGGATGTGGCAAATGCTGCGCAACTGCAGCGCACCGCGCTACGCCGTCAACAAGGAACGCATGGTGCGCCTGGCCGAATACAGCCGCGATTGTTTCCGCACCCTGCGCGCCGACACCGGCATCGCCTATGAAAGCCGCCAGCGCGGCACCATGCAGCTGTTTCGCACCGAAGCGCAATTGGCCAGCGCGGAAAAAGACATCCACGTGCTGCGCGACGCCGGCGTCCCCTTCGAGCTGCTGACCCGCGCCGGACTGGCCGCCGCCGAACCCGCGCTCGGCCACGTCAAAGAGCGCCTGGCTGGCGCGCTGCGCCTGCCCAACGATGAGACCGGCGATTGCCAACTGTTCACCACCCGCCTGGCGGCGATGGCCGCCGGTCTCGGCGTGCGCTTCCGCTACAACGTCGCCATCGACCGCCTCGCCGTCAGCGGCGGCAGCATTGCCGGGGTGCACGCCGGCGCCGAACTGCTCAAGGCCGACGCCTACGTGGTAGCGCTCGGCGCCTTCTCGACCGGCCTGCTGCATGGCCTGGTGGACCTGCCCGTTTACCCGCTCAAGGGCTACTCGATCACCGTGCCGGTCCAGGATGAGAGCCGGGCTCCGCTGTCGACCGTGCTGGACGAAACCTACAAGATCGCCGTGACCCGCTTCGAGCAGCGCATCCGCGTCGGCGGCATGGCCGAAATTGCCGGCTTCGACAAGCGCCTCGATCCGCGCCGCCGCGCCACGCTCGAGATGGTCCTCAACGACCTGTTCCCGGGCGCCGGCGACAGCGCCGCCGCCACCTTCTGGACCGGCCTGCGTCCCATGACCCCGGACGGCACCCCGCTGGTCGGCCGCACCCCGCTGTCGAATCTGTTCCTCAACACCGGCCACGGCACCCTCGGCTGGACCATGTCCTGCGGCTCGGCCCAGCTGCTGGCAGACCTGATTTCCGCGCGCCGGCCGGCCATCCCGTACGCCGACCTGTCGGTGGAGCGCTACGCCAGAAGCGGCGCCGGCACCCGCCTGGGCCTGGCCAGCGCCTGATCCGGCGCGCGCCGCGACTACCACAAGGTGGTCGCGGCTCACTCCACCGTAATGGCCAGATCGCGCCCGGCGCTGGCGCGATTGCCCGCATAATCGGCGGCCAGCACCCGGATCACATAATCGCCCGGCGCCAGGCCGGCCGGGTCCCAGCTGCCCGGCGCCGCACGGCCGTCGCGCACCAGATTGGTCGCCACGTACAGAAAGCGCGTGCTGGCATTGCCGTACACCGTGATGCCGCTCTTTTCCGCATACGCCACCTTGACGCTCTCCGGGTCCGGCGGCAGGCGATTGAATTCGATATTCACGCGCGGCTGCTCGAAGCCCGGCACCGGCGTGCCGTCGCTGCGCAGCACCTGGTATCCCAGCTTGTACAGGCCAAGCTTGCGCCGCTTCGCATTGCCATCCATTTGGTCCCAGGCCTCCACCACCAGCGCCAGCGGCCCGCTGCCGGCCGGCACCAGCAGCCGTTTGCCGCGCCTGGCCGCCAGCTTGCGGCCCGCCGCATCGTTCAGCCATACGCCGTCGATGCGCGGTGCGATGCTGTCCACCAGACCGGGCAGCGGCAAAGCGATCGGATTCGATTCGCCGCCCGGCACGTGCTGGGTCAAGTGCACGTGAAACATCCGGTTCACCGTGCCCAGCGTGTCGCCCACCGCGAAGCGGGTGCCGCGCTTGAGCCGCACCCGTGCCGGCCTGCCCTGCGCATCGAGCAGAATGGAAAAGCGCGCCGGATCGAGCGGACGGTCACGCACATCGCGTCCGACCCGCATGTGCAGATACGTCATCTGATCCACGCTCATGCCCTCGCCCACATTGCCATAGGCCCAGTTGGGCAGCGGATTGCTGACCTTTTCAGCGGCCACCGCCAGCACGCGCGCACCCATTTCGCCCTGCACGTCCAGGCCATTGTGAAAGTGGTCGCGGCTCTCGCCGTCGTAACTGCCACGGCATTCGCCCACGATCCCCACCACTTCATGCCAGCCGTTCTGCGGCGCCAGCGGCCATGGAAAGCTGGCCGGGCGCGCGGGCGGCGCCGCGGCAACCGGCGAGGCCGCCTGTGCCAGCGGCTGCGGCGACAGGCGCATCACCGTGCGCCCGACCGAATCGGCCACATACAGGCCGCCGTCCGGCGCCAGCGCCAGCCCGGTCGGGCGCGCCAGCCGCGCCGTGCGCGCGTCGCCGATCTCGATATCGACACCCACCCCGGTCAAGCCGCGCAGCTCGCCCCCCGGGGCCCACTGCCAGATGTGCCCGCGCGCCATGTCGCCCACATACAGATAGCCGTCGGCCGTCACCGCCAGACCAACCGGCCGGCGCAGCGCTTCGCCGCCGGCCAGCGTCGTCCCCACGCCATCGGCGCCCAACCGGCGGATCGCGCCATTGCCGCTGTCGGCCACCAGCACGCCGCCGCGCGCGTCGACCGCGATCCCGGTCGGCGTATCGAACAGCGCCTGCGCCAGCGGCCCGTCCTGGTGTCCCGGTGCGCCGCCCGCAAGCGTGCTGACGGTGCCGTCCGGCGTGATGCGGCGAATCCGGTCGTTATAGGTATCGGCCACCAGCACATTGCCGGCCGTGTCCACCGCCACGCCGACCGGTCCGTTGAACCGGGCGGCCGCGCCCACGCCATCGCGCTCGCCGGCGCCCGCGCCGCCCGCGACCGTGCTCACCACGCCCTGCGGGCTGACCTTGCGGATCGCATTGTTGCCGGTATCGGCCACATACAGATTGCCGGCCGCGTCCAGCGCCAGCCCGGAAGGCGTATGAAACGACGCCGCCGCGCCGCTGCCGTCGGCATACCCTTCGGCGCCGCCGGCCAGCGTGCTCACCGTACCGTCCGGCGAGATCTTGCGGATGCGGTTATTGTCGCCGGCGTCGCTCACGTACAGTTTGCCGGCGCGGTCCAGCGCCACCCCGAACGGATCGGCAAAGCGCGCCGCGCTCCCATCCTGCATGCCGGTGCTGCCATCGCCGGCCACGATGGCGCGATGCACAGTCCAGCCCAGCACCGTGGGCGCTACCTTTTTCGGCAGCAGGGTGGCGATGCGGCGTCCGGGAGCGCTCCCGCTTTGGAGCATGGCGACGACGATGGCGGCCAGCCCGGCCAGCGCAAGCAGCGCCCACAGCAGGCGCTTTCGATGTGTGACGGACAAGTGCTACCTCGCTTTACCGGATACAAAAGGGTAAAGCTTACCCGATCATCATCGTACCGGCAGCGGAATCAGGCGGTATTCTCCTGCGGCTGCGCCAGCGCGCCGTCGGTGGCCGCCTGCTGGGACTCGCGCTCGGGGATCGTCAGGCGCACCCGCACTGGTTTGGCCGACGGTTCGGAAACGGCGTCGGTGCAAGACCGTGCCCGGTGCAGCAACACGGTTCCCGTTGGCGATATCAGCGAGGCAGTCATGGCGCTCCTTACAGGTAGATGTCGACCGCTTCGGCATGCAGCGTGGCCGACAGCAGATGGGTCTGGCCGCACTCATCGGAGCGGCCGAATTCGAGCCGGCCGCTCTGGCGCACCACCGCGTACTCGCGATGTGCCAGCGGGCTTCCGGTACGCTCGTCGAGCAGCACGAAGCGCGCCCCGCGTGCGCCGCGCTGGCGCCGCGGCACCGTCTCGAGTGGATGCGACAGCGCCCGTCCGGTATCCTTCAGTACTTGGCTGCGCACGGTCTGGATGGCCAGCAGCCGCGGCGACGGACTGCAGCGGCAAGTGCACAAATCGTTTTCCAGCGCCACATGGCGCCCATTCCAGGTTTCCGGAATACGCGGTCCCACGCACAAAATCTTGCCGCGGCTGCCGCAGGCCGGGCAATCGACCGCATCTCCCTCCAGCGCAATTGGCATCCCGTCGATGCTGCCGCCGGCGCTGGCGGCAATTACCTTGCCGCCCGCCGTCGTGCCGGCACCCAGCGTGATGGTAAATCGTCTCATTAGCAATCTTTCCAGATATTGTTGTTAGCTACGCGGTAAGTCGCGATGAATAAGTGTTCAGTTAGTAAGATTACGGACTGACACCAAGCGTCGGGTTGATCTTGCTCAAAAATTGAAGTACTAGCTATTGGCTTATCTCCAAGCAACTTTTGCCGTTCCGTATAGGGGATGGCGCAACAGGCGAAGCGATAACACGCGCCAAATGTTGCCGGGCGGCAGTGCGGCTGCTATATTGAGTCCGAACCAGCATTTCCCCCGCGCCGCCCAATCCCCGCAGCGCCAACCGATGTGCCCTCCAGCATAGCGTTGGACCTAACCTGCGACCTGACCACCATGACCACCCCTCACCTGGCCATAGCGCCGTGCGCTGGCACGCCCGCCCAAACTGACCCCAGCGTCGTCGGGCGCGGTGCCGAAATGCTCGTCGCCGACGGCGCCAGCGCCGACATCGCCGAACTGATCGGCAACGCCCCCGTGGCCAGTGTGCTGGTCGCGCCCAGCGCCGACGCCCTGGCCTGCATCACCGACGCCATCGCGGGACGCCACTGGGACGTGCTGCACATCGTCGCGCACGGGCGCGCCGGCGCTGTCGCGCTGGGCGGCCAATGGATCGACGCGCGCACCCTGGCCGCCGCCAGCGGCCTGCTGATCCAGTGGCGCGTGAGCACCATTGCGCTGTGGAGCTGCCACGCCGGCCGCGACGCCACGCTGGCCGAACTGCTTGGCGCCCTGACCGGCGCCCAGGTGCTCATCAGCGCCGGTCCGCTCGGCATGCTCGACAGCGGCCCGGCCTGGCAACTGCACGATGTACGCGGCGGCGCCCTGCCGGCGCACTTTGCCGCCCCCTTCGATGCGCACGCGATGCGCAGCTGGCCGCACCGCCTCGCCGTGGCGGAGGACAGGTCGGCGTGCCGCTCAGCGTTTCCATCGATAAAAAAACAACATCTCAGTCCAGCTCGCCCTGATCGCGAACAAGGATGGCGCACGGTACCGGCGCTAGTGCAAACCCTGGCCCGCACGTTCCAGCATAGTTGAGCTGCGAGCTTCATTGACGCGATGGAACGGCAAAACCAGACCCAGGCGGCAGCGCCACGGTTGCTGACCCGAACGCCGTCTTTGGCACGCACTTCCTGTAACCGAGCGCAATCTTGAGGTGCAACATGAACACATCGATTCGAGCATCACGCCTGCTGGCCGCGGCACTCCTGTGCCTTCCGCTGGCCGTGTCCGCTGGGGAAAGCCGCTACTGGAGCGCGCAGGCCGGGCTGAACAACCTGTCGCGCTGGCCCGCCTCCGACGCCGAACTGGGATTGAAACGCGGACCGCAATTCGGCATCGCCTGGGGGAAACAGCACAAGCGCGCCCGCTACGAGCTCGAATACCAGCACGGCCGCATCAACGTCGAACACGCCAGCGTGGGCGGCATCGGCGGCGCCGTCGACAGCAAGGGCAGCTACAACGTTTTGACTGCCAACGCCCTGCGCCAGCTGCCGCTCAACCATGCCTGGTCGCTGTACGGCGGCGTCGGCGTGGGCGTGGGGCGCACCAAGCTGCCGCACATCGGCCTGCCGTCCGCCTGCACCTGCATGGCCGCGGCAGGCAAGTCCGGTTTCGCATGGCAAGCCAAGGCCGGCACCGAACTGCGCGTGAGCAACAGCGGCCAGGCCTTCCTGCAACTGGGCTGGCTCAGCGTGCCGGGACCGGAAGCGAGCTCGATCGACTACCCGCGCCGCGGCTTTGCCGTCGTCGGACTGGGCTTCCGCAGCCACTACTAAGTCCACCTGCGCCGGGAGCGCAAAGACCGGCTCCCGGCGCACTGCCGTGCGAATCTGAATAAAGTTTCTTCGGAATATCGAATCTTGCGACGATGCGGCGTTTTCGTCGGTACAATTCACTGTCACCTACCACGACGACGGTCGCGCCCATGAACACGGAACCAGAACCGCTCGCACCGATGGCCCGGCGCGCCAACAAGCAAATGGCGCGGGTAATCGACATCGGACTGAGTTACAAGGCCATGCTCGGCTACCCGCGCGCCCAAGCCTATTTGTGCGACCACGGTGTGCCGGACGAGATCATCAAGCGGGTACTGTCCGATGCTGGCGAATTTCGCGGCATCGATAGCGACACCGAAGACGACGCCTGAGCTTTCACAGGCGTGCCAGCACCGCCCCGACAATGCGGTCGCAGCGCGCGCCGTCGAACGCGAACGCCTGGTCCAGCGCATGATCGAGGTCGCGCGCCAGCAAGGGGCGCAGCAGCGCGCGGGCGCGGAAAAAACGGGTCCGCACCGTCGCTTCAGGTATCCCCAGGGCAACCGCACACTCGTCGACCGACAACTCCTCCACCGCGCGCAGCACGAACACCACCCGCAGATTGGACGGCAGGCGGTCGATGCGCGCCTCGATCATGCTGCGCGTCTGTGCCCGCACCGCCGCGCTCTCGGGCTGATCGCCAGCGGCGTCGGCTGCCGCGCCGTGCCCGGCATCGTCCATGCTGTCCTCCCCCGTGCCGTCCGGCGCGAACTCAATGATGTTGGCCCGGCGGGTGCTGCGGCGCAGGCGCGCCACCGCCTCGTTGACAGCGATCCGCATCAGCCAGGTCGCCATGCTGGCCTCGCCGCGGAACTGGCCGAAGCGCCGGTACGCCAGCAGGTAAGCGTCCTGCACGGCATCCTCCGCGTCGGCGTCGTTCTTGAGGATAGCGCGCGCGGCGCGAAACAGCGCCTGGTTATGGC